>NZ_LFZP01000058.1:0-132937 GCF_002925705.1 Burkholderia anthinoferrum | reverse complement strand
GAATCGCCGACCATTCGGTGATCGCGTTCATCTTGATCGTCTTCGCCTGCTCGTCGGTGAGCAGCGAAGCGTCGAACCTGTCCCACGGAATGTCCTTCTCCATGTCCCAGCGGACAGCTTCGAGCGACCTGAAAAGTTCCGGGTAGAGCATCGTCGTCACCGTCGTCGCCATGCAATCCGCACCGGCGCTCATGCCGACTGCGTCGACGCCGGCGCGGCGGCTTCCGCATCGGGCTCGCGATCGTCCCGATCGTCGTCCACCGAACGCGGCGCGAGCCGGCCGCGCAGCAGCGCATGGTAGAACTGCCGATACGAGCGATGGTAATAGCGGATGCGCGGCGCGATCGCGCCATGCAGGTCGTGCAACCGCTCGATCGGCAGGTTCGGCATCATGTGATGCTCGACGTGATAGTTGTTGCCGTTCGTGAACCACGTCATGAACGCGTTGCTCTCGATCGTCCGCGTGTTGCGGAACGGGTCGGTGCTCGTCAGGTCGCAGCGGTAGTGCTCGGGCATCTCGACCAGCGCGTGCACGGGCGCCGCGACGAACACGAGCGGGACGACCCACACCCAGACGACGAACCACGTGTGCAGCACGAACGACAGCGCCGCGAGCAGCGCGATCGCGGCCGCCATCAGCAGGTAGTCGCGGCGGATCGAGCGCGACACGAGCGCATTGTCGCCGAAGCGCGCACCCGGCACGACGAGCTTCACGACGTTCCTCGCGAACTGGATATAGTGCGCGGCCATCGACAGCCGCCACATCCACAGCCCGACATTGACGACGGGGCTCGCGCCGTACTGGTCGCCGTAGTCGAAGAACTCCTTGTTCTCCGGCGTGCCGAGCAGCCGGTGGTGGCGCAGGTGGCTGTCCTGGTATGCGTGGAACGACACGAGCATCGGCATGCCGAGCAGCACGCCGAACACCATGTTCAGGCGCTTGCTGCGGAATCCCTGGTAATGCAGCGCCTGGTGCTGCAGCTCGACGCCGTGCGCATACATCGCACCGATCAGCAGGATGCCGACCGCCTTCAGGATCACGAGCGCCGACAGCGCGAACATCATCCCGTGCGCGACGAGCGCAACGTATACAACCAGCTTCAGCGAGAAGACCACGCCGCTCGGGCGGCTCTTCATGTCTGTAACCGGTTTCGGCCGGGCGACAAGCGATGAGGTGACGGACAAGACGCTCTCCTTGGGCCGGGTTGCCCGGCACGATGACGCGGCGACGCTGGCGCGCTGCCGGGTTGCCATTCTTCTGTGAGTCGATGTTTCGGACAAACGAATTTTCCGAACGCATTGCATGACGCCCGCGCATGAGCGCACCACATCGTGAACTAGACGACCGGTCGAATGAGACCGACCAGTCACCTCGTGGATGCGTACCGCTCATGCATAGCCTGCATAGATTCCGTTTGTCGCCGCCGATCGATCCGGCAAGAATCCTCCTCACTCGACGAACGGCGCCGCCGGCACCGTGGCGCGAGCGGCCGTGTTCCTCAAGGGGAGAACCCTCGTGACGAAGTACGCATCCACCATTCATCGCCTGATCGAATCGCTCGAGGACGTCGCGGGCGCCATGCATCGCATGACGTTCGTCGACGATGCGGGCCGCGAAGCGGGCATCACGTACCGGCACTTCGCGCAAGAGGTGTTTCGCCAGGCCGGCGCGCTGCACGAGCTCGGCGTGCGCGAGAACGATCTGGTGATGCTCGCGCTGCCCGCGTCGGTCGAGCATGCGGCCGCGATGATGGCCTGCGTGATGACGGGCGCACTGCCCTGCACCGTGCCGGTTCCCGTGCGGCGGCCGACGGCCGCGCGGCAGGTGGCGGACGTCGCGTGCGAGCTGTACCGGCCGCGTCTCGTCATCGCCGCGGATGCACAGGCCGCGGCGTGGCGAGACGACGCGTTTCCGGCGGCCGCCACGCGCGTCGTCGATCTCGCGACGCTGTCGAGCGCCGCGAATGCCGGCGCGCACGCGCCAATCAGCGCGAAGAGCGGCCACGATCCGCACCATGTCCAGCTCACGTCGGGTTCGACGTCGCATCCGAAAGCCGCGGTGCTGAGCCACGAGAACGTGATCGAGAACGTGCTCGGAATCGGCGGGTCGGTGCGCTTCGATATCGCGGCCGGCGACGGCACCGCGTCGTGGCTGCCGCTCTATCACGACATGGGGCTGCTCACGCTGCTGTCCAATCTGCATTACCGTGCGCCGCTGCTGATGATGCAGCCGAACAGCTTCATCCGGAATCCGCTCGGCTGGCTGAAGCGCATCGCATCGGCACGCGCGACGACGACGTCCGTGCCGACCTTCGCGCTGCGCTACTGCGTGCGCCGCTTCAATGCCGCCGCGATGAACGGCGTCGATCTGTCCGCGTGCCGCAACATCTTCATCGGCGGCGAACGCGTGGACGACGCGACGCTGCGCGATTTCGCCGCGACATTCGCGCCGTACGGGCTGGCGGCGTCGGCGCTGCAGCCGTGCTACGGGATGGCCGAATCGACGCTCGCGGTATCGATGCATCGTGCATGGCACGAAGGCGCGGTCGAAGGCGCACCGTACGTGATCGCCGACACGCTCGACCGGCGCGCGCTGATCGAGCGCCGCGACGCGCAGCCGGCCGCCGCGAACGACGGGCGCGAGACGGAGACCGAAACGGTGCTCGCGATGGGCACGCCGATCGACGGGATGGCGTTCTGCATCCTCGACGACGGCGACCATGCGCTGGGCAACCGCGCGGTCGGCGAAGTCGCGATCCGCGGCACGTCGGTGATGCTCGGCTACCTGGATCCCGACGACGGCACGATCGCCGCGCCGCTGACGGCCGACGGCTGGTTCCGCACCGGCGACATCGGCTACGTCGCGGACGGCCAGCTGCATATCCTCGGCCGCAAGAAGGAAGTCATCATCATCCGCGGCAGCAACTATTTCCCGCACGAGATCGAGGAAGCGCTCGCGTCGCACAGCGCGCTGCGCAAGAGCACGTGCATCGCGTTCGGCCTGCCCGACCCCGAAACCGGCACCGAGCGGCTGGTCGTCGCGATCGAGGCACGGCCCGTCGACGCGACGCCGCAAACGCGCACCGAGTGCCAGCAGTTGCTCGCGTCGCGCATCGGCTTCGCCGCGCAGGATCTGTGCTTCGTCGAACCCGGCTCGCTGCCGCGCACGACGAGCGGCAAGCTGCAGCGCCTGAAATGCCGCGATCTCTATGCGAACGGCGCGTTGCCCGTGATCGCCGCATCGGCCGCCGTCGCCGAAGCCGGCCAGGGAGCGTTCGCATGACGCCCGCGTCGCTTTCGCCGGTGCTCGAACTACGCGACGTCACGCGCGTGTACGAGGGCGCGGGCCGCGTCGTCGCGGTGCGCCGCGCGACGATCTCGATCGCCCCGCGCGACGTCGTCGCGCTCGTCGGCCCGTCGGGCAGCGGCAAGAGCACGCTGCTGAACCTCGCAGGCTTTCTCGACGTGCCGAGCAGCGGCGAACGCTGGCTCGAAGGCCGCCGGATCGACGACGCGCCGGACACGCTTGAACGGATTCGCCGCGAACGCATCGGCTTCGTGTTCCAGCAATTCAACCTGATTCCGGTGATGTCGGCGCTCGAGAACGTCGAGCTCGGCTGCTTCGCGTGGGGCACGCCGCGCACGCGGCGCGAACGCGCGCGCGCGATGCTCGACGCGGTGGGGCTCGCCGCGCGCGAACGGCATCGCCCCGGCGAGCTGTCCGGCGGCGAGCAGCAGCGCGTCGCGCTGGCCCGCGCGCTCGCCAAGGAGCCGGCGATCGTGATCGCGGACGAGCCGACCGCGAGCCTCGACAGCGCCAACGCGCGGGCGGTCGCCGAGTTGATCCTCGACACCAACCGCACGCTGGGCACCGCTTTTCTGATTGCGTCGCACGACGATCGTCTGTGTGCGCACCTGCCGCGCCGCATCGAGATGCGCGACGGCGTACCGGGAGTGAATCGTGAACTGGTCGACGTTTGCGTGGCGTAACCTCTGGCGCAACAAGCGCCGCACCGTGCTGACGATGGCGATGATCGGCGTCGCCGCGTTCGCGTCGAGCCTCGCGCTCGGCTACGTGATCGCGACCTTCGACGCGGTGCGCGAAGGGTCGATCGACAGCGGCGTCGGCCATGTGCAGGTGCTGCACCACGGCTATCTCGACCTGATCGGCGAGCGGCCGCTGCAGTACGGGCTGACCGCCGACGAGCAGGCCGCCGCCACGCAGGCGATTGCAAAGCTGCGCGGCGTCGCGACGACCGCGCGCGGCATCGACTTCGACGGCCTCGTGTCGAACGGCGACCTCAGCTACGGCTTCGTCGGCGAAGGCATCGAGCCGAACCGCGAGCCGCCCGGCTTCTTCGACTATCACACGGTGCTGTCGGGCCGCTACCTGTCGCCGACGAATGCCGGCACCGAAGTCGTCGTCGGCGCGGAACTCGCGCGCAAGCTCGGCGTGCGCGTCGGCTCGGTCGTGCAGTTGATGGCGTCGACCGCGCACGGCGGCATCAACGCGACCGATGCGCAGATCGTCGGCGTGATGAGCACCGGCAACAAGGACGTCGACGAACGGATCGTCGACGTGACGTTCACGGCCGCGCAGGCGCTGCTGCGCACCGACCGCGCGTCGCGCATCGCGGTGTTCCTCGACGACACCGCCGGCACGCCGGCCGCCGCCGCGACGCTGCGCGCCGCGCTGCCGACGCTCGACGTGAAGACCTGGGACCAGCTCGTGTCGCTCTATCACCAGGTCGTCGCGCTGTACAAGAACCAGTTCTCGGTGTTCGGCGCGATCCTGTGCGTGACGATCCTGCTGTCGATGAGCAACTGGATCTTGATGAGCATCGTCGAGCGACGCCGCGAGATCTCGACGCTGCGCGCGCTCGGCGTGCCGGCCGCGACGGTGCGCGGCGTGCTGATCCAGGAAACCGCGCTGCTCGGCCTGCTCGGCGCGGCCGCCGGCATCGCGCTCGCGCTGCTGACGATGGTCGCGCTCAATCACGCGCAGATCCACCTGCCCGCGCCGCCCGGCCGCGTGAAGCCGATCCTGCTCGAATTCACGGTGTCGCCCGCCGCCGTGGCCGCCGTCGAAGCCGCGTTCGTCGTGCTCGGCGTGGCCGCGGCGCTGCTCGCGACGCTCGGTCTCGCGAAACGCAACATCCTCGAAGGACTCGCCCCATGAATCGCATTCGCCTGACGTTCGCCGCGCTCGTCGCGTGCGCGTCGCTCGCCGCGCAGGCGGCCGACACGCCGACGGCCCAGACCATGCTCGCCCGTGCCGACGCGTACCGCAGCACGGCCGCCGATACGCAGACCAACATCGAGATCACCAACGAGGTCGGCGGACAGTCCGGCGACGCAACGCGCTATCTCGTCTACACGCGCGGCAACGGCGACACGCTCGCGCTGACGCGCAGCGGCGAGAACAACGGCCAGAAGTACCTCGCGACGACGCGCGGGCACTGGTTCTACGTGCCGAACACGCGCAGCGCGGTGCGCATCAACGGGATGCAGCGGCTGCAGGGCGAAGTCGTGATCAGCGACATCACGCGCACGCACTGGGCGGACAGCTATCGCGCGACGGCCGCCCCCGGCACGACCACGATCGCCGGCAAGCCGGCCACCGAGCTCGACCTGAGCGCGACCGATCCCGACAACGTCTATCCGACGATCAAGCTGTGGGTCACGCCCGACACCGACGTGCCGGTGCGCGCGCAGTTCTTCCTGGCAAGCGGCCTGCTGTTTCGCAGCGCCGATTTCTCCGCGCCGGTCGACGCGAACGGCCGCAAGGTGATCCGCAAGATCACCTATCGCAACGAGGTCGAGAAGCAGCGCGCGAGCGTCGTCGACATCCTCGACGGTCAGCCGCGCAAGATTCCGTCGGGCTGGTTCAACCCCGACACGCTCGCCGATGGCCAGTGAGTACGACGCCGATGCCGATGCTCATCGTGACCGCCTCCGCTCATCACCCGATCGCGCCCGCCGCGGCTGGCCCGGTGTCGCGCTCGCGATCCCGCTCGCGCTCGGCTGCACGCTCGCGCATGGAGAATCGCTGATGGACCAGCTCGGCACGCTCAACGGCATCGGCTACGCGCGCTCCGTCGACAGCATGGACGGCCGCGCATTGCTCGGCCGCCTGATCGGCGACTCGCCGCGCAACCAGCAGGAAGCCGGGCTGCTCGCGCGCATCGACGGCGAGAACCTGTTCGCGAATGCGCGCGTCGTCGCGAGCAACCATTCGCTCGGCGCGCAGGCAAGCCGCTTCAACGAAGCCGGCGTGCGCTACGCGTTCGACAACGGCATCACGCTCACGGCCGGCAAGCGGATCGACGCGCTCGACACGTCGCAGGCGTTCTTTCCGCTCGGCTTCTTCCAGAAACGGGCCGCGACGGCCGACATCTACGATCGCTACGGCGACGTCGAAGGCACGCCGCTCGTCGAAGCGAAATGGGCGGGCGAGCAGACCACGCTGCAGTTCATCGCCGGCGAGAACCGCACGCTGCGCAACGACGTCGACAACCGCGACGTAGCAGGCGCGACGCAGCTCGTGCGCGGCGCCTACAACGGATCGGGCGGCTCGGCCGCGCTGCTCGCCGGCCGTCACGCGGGCCGCGGCGGCGCCGGCGCGACGCTGTCGTTCGACGTCGCGCGCTCGAACACCGTCTACGCGAGCGCGTGGGTCGAACGCGGCACGACGCGGCCGCTGCCGGCCTTCATCGCGAACGGTACGCCGCTCGATTCGGCGGCGGCCTACGACGCCGTCGATCGCCGCAACGATCGCCAGTACATGTGGCGCAGCGCGGTCGGCATGCAGAGCGCGCTGCCCGGCAACCTGTCGCTGATCGTCGAGTGGTCGCACGACGAAGCGCGTTACGACGCGAGCCAGTGGCGCCGAATGGTCGGCGCGGCGCAGGCGAACAACGCGCTGCTGCCCGTCGCGCCCGGCGCCGCGCTGGCCGGCCTCGGCGGCACGGCCAACTTCGTGAGCGTCGACGGCAACCTGCGCGACTACCTGTTCGCGCGGCTCGGCAAGAAGATCGGCCGCGTCGAGTATTCGCTGCGCGGCGTCTATTCGCCGCAGGACAAGGGCCTGCTGGCGATCGCGCAGGTCGTCGCCGACGTGAACAAACGCGTGAGTGTCGATGTCGCCGTGTCGCACGCGTTTTCCGACAGCAATTCCGAGTACCGGATGGTCGGTCTCGGCACCCGCATCGACGCCGCCGTGCGCGTGCGTTTCTGACTGGAACCCTGCCATGTCCACGCTTTCCGCCCCCACCCCGATCGCACCGCCGCTGCGCCTGCGCGTGGCCGACCAGGCCGCGTATCCGGTGCTGCGCCACCTCGACGCGATCGGCACGCCGCCGCACGCGGCGGCCCGACTCGTCGAAGCCGCCGCCGTGCGGCTGCTCGACAGCGAGATGGTGATCGCGCTGCGCACCGCCGCACCGGACGTGCTGCCGGATGCGTCCGCGTCGACACCGCTGCGGCACGACGAGGCGCCGCTCACCGAAGCGCTGCTCGAACAGATCGGCCGCGAAGGATTTCATCACCTGTTCAAGCCGTTCATGCGCGCGTTCATCCGCATCATGTTCGGGCTGTTCTTCTCCGACGACCAGAACCGCCGCGCATGCGAGTGCATCGACGCCGGCCATCACTTCGCGTTCCTGATGAGCGACGGCGGCGGCCCGACGCTCGCCGCCTGGCGCACGGTCGTGCGCAGCGACGACAACGGGCTCGCGCTGACCGTCGACAAGGTGTGGGGCATCGAGGCGCACCGCGACTGCATGGCCGTCGTCGCGGCACGCCTGCCGGGCGTGATGTTCCCGGCCGCCTATCTCGTGTGGCCCGACGAGTATCGAAAACTGAAACGCACGACCTGCGGCGCGCCGTTCCTCGCGGGCAACCTGCAGCTTGCGAACGTCGGCGGCCAGGTGCGCGTCGCCGCCGAGGATCGCCTGCGCATCGGCGGCCCGACCGTGTTCAACAAATACCTGACCGTCGTGCGGCCGTATTTCGTGCGCGCGCTGATGGCGCACGTCGGCTGGCTCGAACGAACCGGCCGCATCGAGCTCGACGCAGACGCGCGCGCCGTGCACCGCTTCATCGCGGACGCCGCGCGCAGCCAGACCGACGACGCGCACTACAGCTTCGGCAAGGTGCAGCGCGTGCTCGCGATCAAGCTGCTGTCGAACGAGTTCCTGACCGCGCTCGTGCGCGACGGCAAGGTGCAGCTGTTCGACGACCAGCGCGACCTGCTGGCGTTTTCGAAGATGGAAGGCAGTTCGTACCGTTGTTATCACGAGCTTCGCAAGAGCCTGCGCTGCGAAGCCGGCAGTTGACCCACGCGACAGGCCGATCGATCCCGATCAAAACCACTCAACTCCAGGAGCTCCTCTCATGACGACCCAGAACGTTCCGGCCGACGCGCTCGACATCCTGTCCCGCGAAGTCGCGAAGATCCTCAACGTCGAAACCGTCGACACGGACGCCGGCATCGGCGAACTCGGCATCGATTCGCTGAACATCGTCGAGCTGATCGTGTTCTGCGAACAGCTTTACGGTTCGATCGATCCGGAAGCGCTGAACATCACGCAGTACACGACGCTGCAGCAGCTCGACGCGCAACTGCGCAGCCAGCAGCACGCGGCCTGACACGGCGATGCTCGCGCCCCTCGCCCCCATGGCGGCCGCCGCCGTCCAGCCGGCCCCGGCCACTGCGCTGACCGTGCAGGCGCTCGCGTACCGGCGCGTCGCGCCGTCGCGCGACGGCGTGGCCGCGCCGCTCGACGACACGGCCCGCGCGATCGGCAAGCTCGCGTGCGCCGAACGCGAGCGGCTGTGCGGCGCGGTCGGCGCGGACGACTACGTGGTCAGCTCGACGATCCTGTCGATGCTGCTGATGAACGATTCGCCGCAGCATCGCGTGTTCGCGCAGGCGCTGGCCGGCGCGAACGACTACACGCCCGACTGGATGACCTGCTCGTACGAATGCGCGGGCTGGGGCTACGTGCTGCGCCGCACGCTCGCGACCGCGGCCGAGACGGGGCCGCGCACGCTGCTGCTGCAGATCGTCGACGTCGACGTGCACGGCTATACGTACTGGCACGGCAATCCCGCGTGGGGGCGCTCGGGCTTCGGCATCTGCACGCTGCTCGTCGACGTCGGCCGCGAACCGGCGGCGTCGGTGATCGCCGACGCCGCGCCGCCGGCCAGCGCGGTCGTGCGGCTCGGCCGCGACATCCGCACGTTCTGCGCGGCGCGCGCCGGGCTGCACGCGGCGCTGCCGTTCTTCCCGGCCACGTCGCGTCGCGCGCTGCTCGCGTCGGTCGGCAAGACGCCGCTGCTGCCGGACGGCCACGGCGTGTTCGGGCATGCGTTCGGCAGCGACCCGTGGCTGTCGGTGCTGCTCGCGCACCGCGACGGCGACACGCCGCGCCGCGCGGCCGTCTGCTCGCTCGCGCTGAACGGCTATTACGCGATCGCGGACGTCGCGTTCGCGCCGGACGCGACGTTCTCTCTCGACGGCGAGGCATGACATGGTGCGTCCCGTTCATTTCACCTACCGGATCGAGCGCGACGCGCGGCAGCCGGTCGCGGTCGCGGCCAGCGCGTACCGGATGCCGCTCGACACGCCGGCCGACTATGCGCGCGCCGCGCTCGCGGAAGCGGCCGGCGACGCGTACGACGCGGGCAATGCGTACGACGCGGCCGGTGGCGAGCGCCGCGTGCTGCTCGACCACGTGCAGTATTTCGGATTCCTCGCGGAAATCACCGTGCGGATCCGCGACGCCGTGCATCCGGACGCCCGCGTATTCATCGAAGTGTGCGCGCCGTATTTCGGCGCGCTGCCGGCCGAACTGCTCGCGCCCCACGTGCTGCTCGGCGTGCACCTGTACGACGAAGCGTTGCGCGACGCCGCGCGCGGCGCACCGGTCGTCTGGATCGGCGACCGCATTCTGCGCGATGCGGAATTCGCCGGCGACAACCGCGTGTGCTGCGCGATCTGGCCCGCGCGGCTCGCCGACGCGTTCGACGCGCAACTGCGCGGCGCGTGGCCGTCGTTCGCGATCCGGCTCGAACCGCATCCGGGCGCGTCGCGCGCCGCCGCCCCGCTCACCGATTCCGCCCATCATTCCGGCGCCGCCGCGCGGCCGGGGAGACCCTGACATGAATGACACGCTTACCGTGATGCAGGACACGGCCGATATCCGCTGGTCGATGCCCGTCGACGCGCTGATGTCGAACGACTACGCGCTGCGCGAAGAGGCGCTGAACCGGCTGTACGAGAAGGCGAAGGCCGCGCAGTGGGACGTCGCGACCGACGTCGACTGGCGCCACGACCTCGATCCGGCCAACCCGCTCGGCATGCCCGACCCGACGCTCCTGATCTACGGCACCGAGCTGTGGGGCAAGCTCGCCGACGCCGACAAGCGCGAGGTGCGCCATCACGCGCAGGGCTGGCTGCTGTCGCAGATCCTGCACGGCGAGCAGGCCGCGCTGATCTGCGCGTCGAAGCTCGCGTCGGCCGAGAGCGGCCTGAGCGCGCGGCTGTGCGCGGCCGCGCAGATGATGGACGAAGCACGCCACGTCGAGGCGTACGCGAAGCTCGTCAACGAGAAGCTCGACGTCAGCTACCCGATGAGCCGCTCGCTGAAGGGGCTGCTGCACGACACGATCACGAGCAGCGCGCTCGACATGACGAACCTCGGGATGCAGGTGCTCGTCGAAGGCATCGCGCTGTCGATCTTCCAGAGCGTCGTCGCGTACAGCACCGACCCGTTCATCAAGGACTTGTTCCTGCGGATCCAGCGCGACGAAGCGCGCCACTTCGCGGTCGGCCGGATCACGCTGTGCCGCGTGTACGCGGAAATGAGTTCGCACGAACTGCGCGAACGCGAGGAGTTCATCTGCGAAGGCGCGGCCGTGCTGTACGAACACCTGTGCGCGGACGACATCTGGGAACCGATGGGGCTGTCCAAGCGCGAATGCAGCGCGATGGTGCGCGAATCGCCGGTGTCGAGCTCGATCCGCCGCTCGATCTTCCGGCGCCTCGTGCCGACGATCCGCGAAATGGGCCTGCTCACGCCGACCGTGCAGGCGACCTTCGAAAAGCTCGACGTCCTCGACTACGCGGCGATGCCGCTCAACTGACATGACGATGCCCTCTTCCCACGCATCCCGCGACGCCGGCTTCTGGATCGGCATCGACGCGGTGGCCTACGAGCTGCCGGGCCCGCCCGTCGACATCGAGGCCTGGGCCGCCGAGCGCGACTATCCGGCCCAGCGGGCGGCCGCGATCGCGCAGTCGGGCAGCCGCTATTTCCACATGGCGCTCGACACGAGCGAGACCGATCTCGCGATCGCGGCGGTCGGCCGGCTGCTCGACACCGCGCGCGTGCATCCGTCCGACGTCGGCGCGATCGTGCACGTGCATACGCAGCAATTCAGCGTGCCGCCGGCGCCGCGCAGCCTGCCGCACGAAGTGGCCGCGCAGTTCGGCATCGAGCCGCTGTGGCTCGGCTCCGTCGCGCAACTGAACTGCGTGTCGGTCGCGGCCGGCATCGAAACCGTGCGCGCGCTGATGCGCCGCCATCCGCGGCTCGACGCGGCGCTCGTCGTGTCGTCCGACCGCGTGTACGGCGAGGACTACCGGATGCGGCAGATGACGGGCGTGCAGTGCGACGGCGCGGCCGCGATGCTGATCGCGCGCAACAGCACGAAGAACCGGCTCGGCGGCATCGCGATCGAAACGCACGCGAAATGGCATCGCGGGTCGGACACGGTCGCCGCGAACGAGGCCGACCTGATCATGATGGAGTGGCCGTACACGCGCCGTGCGATCGACGCGGCCGTCGCGCTCGAGCCGCATGCGCTCGACGCGTACGACCTCGTGCTGCCGCACAACGCCGACCTGCCCGGCTGGAACGCGCTATGCCGCGCGATGCGCGTGCCGGCCGAGCGGCTCTATGCGGACAACATCCATGCGCGCGGCCACGCGTGCTGTTCGGATTTCCCGATCAACCTGGCCGACGTCGGGCTCGATGCGCTCGCGCACGGCAAGCGCGTGCTCGGCGTGATGCAGTCGAACTGCGGCGCGTATGCGGCCGCCACACTTCATCCGGTGGGCCGCCATGACGCCTGAACGCCCGCTTCCGCCCGCCGCCGATCACGCGTGGATCGCCGACCTGCGTACGCCGTGCTACGTGTACGAGCCGGAGGTCGCGATCGCGCGCTACCGGTCGCTGAAGGCGCGGCTCGGCACGCGGCTGATCGTGTCGCTGAAGGCGAACCCGAACCAGGACATGCTCGCGCGCTGCGCGCATGCGTACGAGGACGGCGTCGAACTCGCGAGCCGCGGCGAACTCGATGCGGTAATCGGCCGGATCAGGACGCCGCGCTACCTGAACAATCCGTCGATGGACGAGATGTTCATGCGTGCGGGGCTCGCGTCGCGCTGCCATTTCGTGCTCGACAACCCGGACGCGGTCGCGCGTTTCGTGCCGCTCGCGCGCGAAGCGGCGGCCGGCGGCAGCACGCCGGGCGCCGTGCTGCTGCGCGTGAACGCCGGCGCGCTGGCCGGCGTTCATGCGCGGGCGCAGTGGCACGACCACTTCGGGATGACGCCGAACGAGGCGCACGACGCGGTGCGCACGCTCGCGGCCGCCGGCTTGCCCGTGGCCGGGCTGCACGTGTTCTCCGGCCCGCATTCGTTCATCCGCCAGGACCCGGCGCAGCCCGACACGCTCGTGCTGCCCGAACTGCTCGCGGCGCTCGCCCGCGATCTCGCGCCGGCCAACGGCGCGCCGCTCGGCTCGTTGAGCCTCGGCGGCGGCTTCGCCGACGATCATCCGGGCGATGCCGCGTTCGAGCGCTATGCCGCCGCGCTCGCGCCGCTGGCCGGCCAGTATTCGCTCGCCCATGAATCCGGCCGCGCGATCTTCGCCGATGCGGGCGTGTTCGCGACGCGCGTCGTCGCGGTGAAGGCGTGGCAGGACCGCACGATCGCCGTCTGCGACGGCGGGCTGTCCCATGCGTTCCTGCTCGCGCAGACCGAATCGGTGATGCGCCGCCTGGCCGCGCCGTCGCTCGTGCGCCGCGCGCCCGCGCCGCCGTCGCGCGGTGTGCCGACGCTCTACGTCGGCAGCACCTGCAGCCGCGCGGACGTGATCGGCCGCGACGACACGGGCGCGCCGCCGCAAGTCGGCGACATCGCGGTGTTCGCACGCTGCGGCGCGTATCACCGCACGTACTCGATGGCGCATTTCCTGTCCCACGAAGCCGCGCACGTGTACGTGCGGCCTGCCTGAACCAGAGGAGCCGATCATGAACGCATTGATCAGCATCGCCGACCTGCTCGAACATGGCGCCGCGCGCTGGCCGCATCGTCCGGCGTATGCCGACGGCGGCGGCACGCTGACGTACGACCAGCTCGCCCGCGCGGTCCGGCGCGCCGCCGCCGTACTCGCGGCGCGCGGCGTGCAGCCGGGCGAGCGCGTCGCGATCTATGCGCCGAAGCGCATCGAAACCGTGGTCGCGATGCTCGCGGCCAACGCGCTGGGCGCGATCTTCGTGCCGGTCAACCCGCAGTTGAAGGAAGCGCAGATCGAACACATCGTCGCCGACAGCGGCGCCGCGCTGTTCGTGACCGGCGCGCAGCGGCTCAAGCGCCTGCCGGCGCTCGCCGCGCTCGTCGGCACGCGCACGCTGCTGATCGAGGAACTGGCCGATGCGATCGATTCACCCGGCACCGACACGCCGGCGTCGGCAGCCGCCCCCGCCGGCCGCCCGGTCGACGACGATCCGGCCGCGCTGCTCTACACGTCCGGCTCGACCGGCAAGCCGAAAGGCGTCGTCGTATCGCACCGCAACCTGGTGTCGGGCGCGTTCAGCGTCGCCGCATACCAGCAGCTCGCCGACGACGACGTCGTGCTCGGCGTGCTGCCGCTCAGCTTCGATGCGGGCCTGAGCCAGCTGACGACCGCGCTGGCGTCCGGCGCGTGCTACACGCCGCTCGACTTCCTGCAGCCGGCCGAAGTGCCGCGCCATTGCGACGCGTTCGGCGTCACGTCGATCACCGGCGTGCCGCCGCTGTGGATGCAGCTCGCATCGGCGGGCTGGAGCGACGCCGCGCGCACGCGGATCCGCCGCTTCGCGAACACCGGCGGCCATCTCGCGACGCCGCTGCTGCACCGTCTGCAGGCGCTGTTCACGCACGCGTCGCCGTACCTGATGTACGGGCTGACCGAAGCATTCCGCTCGACCTACCTGCCGCCCGCGGATGCGGCGCTGCGCCCGACGTCGATCGGCAAGGCCGTGCCGAACGCGGAAATCCTCGTGCTGCGCGCGGACGGCAGCGAATGCGCGGCCGACGAGCCCGGCGAACTCGTGCATCGCGGCGCATTCGTCACGCTCGGCTACTGGAACCGGCCCGAGCTGACCGCGCAGCGCTTTCGCCCGCTGCCGCGCCGGCACGGCGAAATCCCGCGCCCGGACGTCGCCGTATGGTCCGGCGACATCGTGCGGCGCGACGCGGACGGCTACCTGTACTTCGTCGCGCGCGGCGACGACATGATCAAGACGTCCGGCTATCGCGTGAGCCCCACCGAGGTCGAGGACGTGCTGTTCGCGCTGCCGCACATCCGCGAGGCCGCGGTATTCAGCGTTCCGCATCCGGCGCTCGGCGAGGCGATCGCCGCGTGCGTCGTGTCGACGCTCGACGCCGACGCGTGCCGCATCGACATCGCCCGCGCGTGCCGCGACGCGTTGCCCACCTACATGAACCCGCTCGTCGTCGAGCCGCTGCCGGCGTTGCCGCGCAACCCGAACGGCAAGATCGACCGACCGGCGCTGAAAGCGCAGTATCGCGACGCGTTCGCGCGCCCGAACCTCGAGGAGACCGCCGCATGACCCCGTCGACGCTCGATGAACCCTGTGTCGGCGCGCCGCGCGTCGCCGCGCCCGGCATGCTCGCGTTGTCCGGCGGCGTCGTGGTGCTGCCGCCCGCCGTCGTGTTCAGCGCGATCCAGGCACAGGAGCGCCATCCCGGCTACCGGCACCTGCTGCTGCCGCAGGCGCGCTTCGCGCGGCCGCGCGGCATGGGCGCACTGACGCCCGACGAAGGCACGCGCCTCGCGCCGGGCGGCCGGCCCGCGCTGCGCGTCGCGCCGCCGGGGCGCAGCCTCGCCGATCTCGCCGCCGATGCGGCGCTCGACCTGCGCGACCAGCTCGGCTCCGGCGCGCTCGCGCGCACGACGCATCTGATCGTCGCCAGTTGCGCGCTCAACGAAGGCATCGGCGACTCGGTCGTCGGCCGCATGCAGTACGAACTCGGGCTCCAGCGCGTGACGCCGTTCGCGCTCGGCCAGAACGGCACGCTCGGCTGGTATTCGGCGCTGATGCTGCTCGACGGGCTACTGCTCGACGAAGGCGACCAGGCGCTCGTGATCCTCAGCGACAAGTGGCTCTACCCGTTCTTCCGCCAGTTCGGCGATCTGGTCGGTTACGGCGACGCGGCCGCCGCGCTGCTCGTGTCGCGCGCGGGGCCGGCGCCGGAACCGGCCGCGTGGGGTGGCGTGCGCGCCGTCGCGATGGAGTTCGGGCCATCGGTCGCCGATCCGTGGGCCGATGCGCCGGCCGCGCTGCGCGACACGCTCGCGCCGGTCGCCGCCCGCGCGATCCGCCGCGCGCTCGACCAGGCCAACCTGCGCGCGAACCAGATCGACTGGTGCGTGCCGCCCGGCTTCGATCCCGGCTTCGCGGCGCGCGTGGCCGACGCCGCGTCGATCCCGGTCGGCGCGCGCATCCAGCACGACGGGGCCGGCCATCTGTCGTCGGCCGAATCGGCCGCCGCGCTGATCCGGCTCGCGGGCGCGCTCGATGAAGGCGAACGCCGCACGGTGCTCGTATGGGACGCGGCGCTGCATGGCGCGGCGGCGGCGGCCGTCGTCGATCTGGCCGGCGGCCTCGACGCCGCGCTCGATATCGAAGGAGACGCATGATGAGCGCATACAAAGTCAGCCTGCGCGAGTTGCGCTTCTTTCTGTGGGAACTGTTCGAGGCCGATCGGCACTTTCTCGAACACGGGCCGTACAGCGCGCACGATCGTGCGTCCGTCGACGCGCTGCTCGAACGCGCGCGCGACTTCGCGCTCGACCTCGGGCGCAGCTACCAGCAGGCGGACGTCGAGGGCTGCACGCTGCTCGACGACGGCCAGGTACGGATTCCTTCGCATTTCCACGCGCTGTGGGCGCGGTTTCGCGACGAGTGGTCGAACACGCTGTTCGGCACCGCGCACGGGCTGCCGCCGATCGTCACGCAGATGATCTACGAGATGTTCATGGGCGCGAATCCGTCGTTCATGACGTACGGCGGCTTCACGCGCCCCGCGGTCAAGCTGCTGCAGATGCACGGCACGCCGCATCAGAAGGCGCTGATCGCGCCGCTCGAAGCGTACCGCTGGGACGCGTGCTTCTGCGCGACCGAACCGCAGGCCGGCACCGACCTCACCGCGGTCGCGCTGCGCGCGACGCCGCTCGAACGCGATATCTACGCGATCGACGGCGAGAAGGTCTACATCTCGGCCGGCATGCACGAGCTGACGGAAAACACGCTGTATTTCGTGCTCGGGCGCATCGATACCGCATCGCCGGATTCATTCTCGCTGTCGTGCCTCGTCGTGCCGCGCTTCTGGCCGGACGAAGAGACCGGCGAGCTGCGGCCGAACCATGTCGACTGCATCGGCCTGCCGCGCAAGATGGGGCTCAAGGGCTGCGCGAACACGCATCTCGTGTTCGGCGCGAACGGCACGACGAAAGGCTGGCTGCTCGGCGGCCGGCGCAACGTCGGCCTGCTGCAGTTGATGCCGCTGATGAACCAGGCGCGGATGAGCACCGGGATGTTCGGCGTCGGCGTCGCGTCGAGCGCGTACCTGCACGCGGTCGAGTATGCGGGCCGCCGGCTGCAGGGGCGGCCGATCGAGCGCGCGTCGAACACGAACGCCGCGCGCGTCGCGATCGTCGAGCATGCGGACGTGCAGCGCATGCTGGTCGACATGAAAAGCCGCGTCGACGGTTGCCGCGGCCTGCTCGGCAAGCTCGCCGCGACCGCGACGCGCGCGGCGATGCTCGAAGCGACGCCCGACGCCGACCCGGCCGAAATCGAGCGCCATCGCAAGCTGCAACTGCTGCTGACGCCGATCTGCAAGGCGTTCATCTCCGACCAGGCATGGCGCATCTGCGAGACCGCGATCCAGGTGCATGGCGGGCTCGGCTATACCGACGCGAGCCCCGTCGAGCAGAATGCGCGCGACGTGAAGATCCTGTCGATCTGGGAAGGCACGAACTACATCCAGGCGCAGGACCTCGTGCGCGACAAGCTCGGCTTCGGCCGCCATTCGCGGCTGATCCAGTACTACCGCGACGAACTCGACGCATTCCTCGCCCAGCAGCATCACGCCGGCACGCAAGCGGAGCTGCGGCCGCTGTTCGACGCGCTGCGCGCGGGCGCCGACCGGATCGCCGCCGCGCTCGACGACATCGCGCGCGACGTGCAGGACGGCCACACGCATCGCAGCAGCCAGTTCTACACGCGCTTTCTGGAGATGTTCGGCGTGGTCACGTCGGCGTGGGTGCTGCTCGAATCGGCGACGATCGCCGCGCGCCGGCTCGATGCGCCGGAAACGGCCGACATGCCGGCCGAGCTCGCGTTCTATCGCGGCAAGCTGAAAAGCGCGCGCTACTACTTCGCGAACGTGCTGCCCGTCGTCGACCAGCACGCGGCCGTGATCGCCGCGATGGCGCACGCGGCGATCAGCGTCAGCAGCGACGAACTCGCCGCGGCGGAATGACATGGACACGACATTCGATTCCGGCATCCCCGCCGCCCCGACCGCCGATGCGCCGCGCAACGTGCTCGGCCGCCCGACGACGCGCCATCGCGGCACCGACATCGACGGCGCGACGCTCGACCCCGAAGCGCTGCGCGTGCGCGATCTCGACCTGAACGCGCTGATCGGCGCGACGACGTTCGAAGGCGCGCTCGCGCATCTGTGGTTCGACGTCGCGCCCGGCCGCGCCGACCATCGCGCGCACGAGGCCGCGATCGCCGCGCGGCTCGCGGCGTTCGCCGACGCGCTGGCGCCCGGCTCGGTCGCCCAGTCGGTTTCAGCCGACCTCGGTGCGGCGGGCGTCGCGCCGGTGTTCGCGGCCGCGTCCGGCCTGCTGCGCGGCCTCGACGACGTGCTCGAACGCATGCGCGGCCCGGCGCCGGACGACGCCGATCTCGACACGATGCTGCTGTGCGCGGCCGCCGCGCCGTTCCTGCTGCACGCGGCGATCGAGGGCCGGCCGTTCGCCGCCGGCCCGCGCGCCGGCGGCGGCACGGCGCTCGATGCCGCGCGGACGCAAGCGCAACGCATGCTCGCGCTGACCGGCGCGACGCGCCACGACGCGCCGGCGCAAGCCGCGATGGACATGCTGCTCGTCGCGTGGCACGCCGGCTTCGGCTACATCACGCCGACCGTGCTCGCGCCGCGCGTCGCGATCGGCACCGGCGTCACGCTGACGCAGGCGATCGCGTCCGGCTTCCTCGCGAGCGGGCCGTCGCACGTCGGCGCCGCGCTCGAAGCGATGCAGTGGCTCGCGGCGCTCGCGCGATCGGTGCCCGGCGGCGCCGGCGCACCGTCGGCGGCGCTCGACGCAGCCGGGCGCGCGGCGATCGACGCGGCGCTCGACGCGAAACGCACGCTGTACGGCTTCGGCCATCCGCTGTTCGTCGCCGATCCGCGTCCGCCGCACATGCGCGGCCGGTTCGCGGCCTGCGGCTTCGGCGGCGGCTACGTGACGCTGTTCGACGCGTGCTGCGCGCAGGCCGACGCGCGCCGCGCGCTGCGGCCGAACATCGATTTCCTGACCGCCGCGACGCTGCTCGAACTCGGCGTCGCCGCGCCGTCGTGGGGCGTCGGCGTCGGGCTCGGCGCGCGCATCGCGGCGATGGCCGCGCATGCGGTGGAACGGCGCCGCCGCCCGGCGTTCGGCGTCAACAGCGCGACCGCGCGACGGCTGCTGGCCGCCGTGCCGGTCGGCTGGCTGTGAACCCTCACCCTTTCGCACAAGGAACGTCATGCTGCTCAAGAACCTGCGCCCGGCGAACGACTACGATCGCTTCGCCACCGAAACGCTCGAACCGTGGGACCTGCTGTTCATCAGCCGCATCCGCCAGCTCGCGCGCGGGATGACGCCCGGCACGATCGCCGACATCGGCACGGCCACCGGCGTCGTGCCGGTGCGGCTCGCGACCGATCCGGCGATGCGCGGCTGGCGCTACGTCGGCATCGACCTCGATCCGGCAATGCTCGACGAAGGCCGCCCGCGCATTCGCGAACTCGGGCTCGACGACACGATCGAGATGCGCGTCGGCGACGCGCTCGCGCTGCCGTTCGACGCCGGCACGCTGACGATGGCGGTCGGCCGCGCGACGCTGCACCATCTGCCCGACAAGGCGTTGAGCCTCACCGAGATGTACCGCGTGCTGGAGCCGGGCGGCATCGCGCTCGTGCACGACATGCGCCGCGACGCGCCGCAGCACCTGCTCGACCGCTTCACCGAGATGCGCGCGGCCGCCGACTATCCGCCGACCCACGTCGAGGAAAAGATCACGCTCGACGAGGCGCATGCGCTGGTGGCCGAAGCCGGTCTGACGCAGGTTGCGTCGATCTACAGCCCGAGCGCGGGGCTCGGCGCGCTCGGCTTCGAAATCCTGCTGAAGAAACCGGCGCTGGCCTGAGCGATGACCGATCTCGCCTTCCTCGCCGCACATGCCGCCGTGCGGCTCGGCGCCGACGACGTGCACTGCGCGCCGGTCGCGCCCGGCGCGACGCTGCCGCTGTGCGTGAGCCCGCGCAGCGCCGAACTCGCGACGTCGCCGGAGACGTTCGTCGCGTGGTACCGCTCGCGGCTCGACACGATCGACACGCTGCTCGATGCGTGCGGCGCGCTGCTGTGGCGCGGCTTCGCGGTACCCGACACCGCCGCGTTCGGCCGCCTCGGCGCGCTCTACCCCGCACACGCGAACGGCTACACGGCCGGCGCCGCGCCGCGCCGGCAGATCGACGGCCAGGTCTACGAGTCGACCCGCATGCCGCCGCCGTTCAAGATCGGGCTGCACCAGGAGATGGCCTACATGCCCGCATTCCCGCGCCTCGTCGCGTTCTACTGCCGGCAGCCGGCCGACGCCGGCGGCGAAACGCCGATCTGCGACATGCGCCGCGTGACCGCGCGCGTGCCGGCCGCGCTGCGCACGCGGTTCGCGGAACGCGGCGTGATGTACCTGCGCAATTTCGCGGCGCCGGGCGACCGCGCGGACGGCCTCGCCGCCAATCCGAACCTGCCGTTCGCCGCGTACCACCGTCCGTGGGACGACGCATTCGGCACGACGGCGCGCGACGAAGTGGAACGGCTGTGCGCGGAACGCGGCGTCGGCTGCCGCTGGCTCGACGACGGCAGCGTGACCGTGTCGCACGTCGGCAGCGCGCTGCGCACGCATCCGCGCACCGGCGAGACGGTGTGGTTCAACCAGGCGAGCGCGCAGCACCCGAACCCGCGCTCGATGGGCGCGCTCAGCTATCGCTACCTGCAGCGCATGTACGGCACGCGCGCCGCGTTTCCGTACGAGATTCGCTACGGCGACGGCTCGCCGATGCCGTTCGACGATCTGGTGGCGATCTACGACGCGCTCGACGAAGAGGAACGGGCGTTCCCGTGGCAGGCCGGCGACGTGCTCGTCGTCGACAACATGCTGGTCGCGCACGGCCGCAACCCATACCGCGGCGTGCGCGACACGCAGGTCATGCTGTTCGACTGAGGATGCCGACGATGAGCGTTTCGTTTCTTGCGTCCGTGCGCGCGATGTTCGGCCCGCCCGCCGCGTTCGACCGGCCGCGGCGCGCGGGCACGCCGCCGCTGCCCGACGCGCATGCGCCGGGCGCGGCGCTCGGCGCGCGCGCGATCGACGTCGCGGCCGGCGATTTCCGCTTCTCCGCGCGCCACGTGCGGTTCCGGCTCGGCGCGATCACCGCGATCGTCGGGCCGAACGGCTCCGGCAAGACCACGCTGCTCGAAACGCTGCTCGGCTTCCGGCGCGGCGGCAGCGACGTGCGCGTGCTCGACGTGCCGGCCGAACGCTTCATGCGCGATTCGCGCTCGCTGCAGCGGATCGGCGCGCAATTGCAGAAGGTCGAGTATCCCGATCACCTGCGCGTGTCGGAGATCGTCGCGCTGCACCGCGCGATGTACGCGCACACCGATGCGGCGATCGCCGACGCGCTCGGCATCGCCGAACTGCTCGACAAGCCGTGCCGCGCGCTGTCGAAGGGGCAGCGCCAGCGCGTGGACCTCTACGTCGCGCTCGCGCATCGGCCCGAGCTGGCCGTGCTCGACGAACCGTTCACGGGCCTCGACCGCCGCTACGCGGGCGTCGTGATCGACCTGCTGCGCCACCGCGCAAGCGGCACGAGCATCGCGATGATCTGCCATTCCGAGGAAGAACTGAGCGTGGTCGACGATCTCGTGTGGGTGCGCGACGGCGGCGTGCGCTATCAGGGCGACCAGGACACGCTGCGCGCCGAGCTCGTCGGCGATGCGCGCGCGGTCCTGCATTGCCGCGACGAAGCCGATGCGCGCGCGCTGCGCAAGCGGCTCGCGGCACTGCCCGGCGTGACCGGCGTGCGCGTGTCGGCCGCGCACGTGGTCGAGGCGTTCGGCGATGCGACGCTGCATCCGAACGTGCACCGGATCGTCGGCGAACGGGGCATCCAGCATCTCGCGCTCGCGCCGAGCACGCCGGGCGACCTGCTGCGCCTGTGCACCGAGGGCCCGAGCCATGACTAAGGTGTTCCTGATCCTCGTGCGCAACGAGCTGCTCGGCTATCTGCGCAGCCGCTCGTCGCTGTTCTGGACGCTCGTGTTCCCCGTGTTCCTGCTGAGCGTGATGCTGTTCGCGTTCGGCGGCTCCGGTTCGCTCGGCACGGCCGACATCGCGTTCGAGTTGCCCGGCGGCGCGACGCCGTACAACCAGGCGTGCCAGGCGCAGATCGTCGCCAGCCTGTCGCACAGCGACACGGTGAAGGCAACCTTCGGCGGCCACGGCGCGCCGGCCGAGCGCGTGACCGTCGTGCTCGGCGCCGACGAGCGCGCGCCGGCGACGATCCGCTACGACTTCAACGGCTCGCTCGCGGTCAAGGCGGCATCGAGAGTCGTCGAGATCGCGCTCGCGCGCTGCGCCGCGCAGCGGCTTGGGCTGCCGGCCGCGCAGGCGCGCTTCGAGAACGCGGCGCCCACGCGCCGCCCGTTCGACTACGGCGCGTTCTTCGCGACCGGCATCCTGGTGATGGCGTTCATGGCGATCGGCCTGAACTCGACGACCACCGCGATCGCCGCGCTGCGCGAGCGCAATACGTTCAAGCTGTACGTGTGCTTCCCGGTGTCGCGCGGCGTGTTCCTCGCCGCGCTGATCGTCGCGCGGATGGCGATGATGGCGCTGTCGGCGCTCGTGCTGCTGACGGTCGCGCGCGTCGCGTTCGGCATCGCGCTGCCGATCGCGACGCCGGACGGGCTGCGCGCGTTGCCGATCGTGCTGCTCGGCGCGGCGATGGTGCTGAGCATCGGCGTGCTGCTCGCCAGCCGCACACGCTCGCTCGCGGCCGCCGAGCTCGCGTGCAACGTCACCTACTACCCGCTGCTGTTCTTCAGCGACCTGACGATCCCGATGCACGACGCGCCCGCGTGGCTGAAGGCCGGGCTCGCGTTCCTGCCGACCAACCAGTTCGCGGTCGCGCTGCGCGGCGCGCTGGTCGACGGCGCGCCGTACGCGCAGCTCGCGCCGCAACTGCTCGGCATGACCGCGTGCACCGCGCTGTTCCTGTTCGCCGCCGCGCGGCTGTTCCGGTGGCACGACGCGTGACGCGTCGCCCCGCTGTTTCGACGAAGGAGAGACACAGATGAAATCGACCCATCCCATAACCGGCTACCTGCTGCACGCGAGCAACTTCCTGCCGGCGATCGTGTTCCTGTTCTACGGCCGGCTCGGCCCCGAACAGCCGGACCTGCGCTGGACCCACGCGTTCCTGATCGGCGGCGTGCTCGCGCTCGTGCACGGCGCGTGGCTGATGCGCCGCGCGGAGCGCAACAGCATCGCGCTCGGCGTCGACCTGTTCCTCGTGATCGGCGCGGTGCTCGCGCTGGTCTCGCCGACAGGTAGCCGTCTGTGGGGCGAGGAACTCGGGCCGGCCGCGATGCTCGTCTGCGTGCTGGTGGTCGGCATCGTGCATACCGCGTGGTCGGACGGCGGGTTCGTCGACGGCACGCTCGTCGATCGCGCGCGGGCGCGTTCGCTGTCGCTCGTGCTGCTCGCCGTCACCGTCGTCGCGCTCGCGGTGTCGATCGCGATGCGCCACAGCCCGCTGTGGGGCGGCGTCGTGCCGCTGATCGCGCTGGTCGTCGTACGCGGCCGGCTGCGCAAGCAGCTCACGCGGGCAAGCTGACGATGAACGCGCTGCCCGCACACGCGGCACACGCCGCGCCGCGGCACGCGCTCGCCGCGGCGCTCGGCGACGGCTGGCTCGAAGGCGCCGCATGCGAGCCGTATGCGACCGACGTCATGCATCACGGCGGCGTGCCGCTCGGCGTCGCGCGGCCGGCATCGACCGTCGACGTGCGCGCGCTCGTTCGCGCCGCCGTCGCGCACCGGATCGCGCTCGTCGCCCAAGGTGCGCGCACGGGCCTCGTCGGCGCGGCCGTGCCCGATCGCAGCGGCACGCAATGCGTGGTGTCGTTCGAGCGGATGCGCGCCGTTCGCGCGTTCGATCCGGCCAACCGCAGCATCACGGTCGAGGCCGGCGTGCGGCTGTCCGACATCAATCGCGTCGCGGGCGACGCCGGGCTCTGCGTGCCGATCGATCTCGGCAGCGATCCGGCGGCCGGCGGCCTCGTCGGCGCGAACGCGGGCGGCAGCCGCCTGATCAAGTACGGCGACGTGCGCCGTCACGTGCTCGGCGTCGAAGTCGTGCTGGCGGATGAAGCCGGCACCGTGATCGACGCGCTCGCGCCGCTGCGCAAGCGCAACGCGGGCTTCGACGTCGCGCAATGCTTCATCGGCGCGAATGGCGCGAACGGGCTCGTCACCGCCGTGTCGTTCGCGCTCGCGCCGCTCGAACGGTCGTCGTGCGCGGTGTTCGTCGCGTTCGCGTCGTACGACGCGGCGCTCGCCGGCCTGCTCGCGTTCGAACGCGCATTCGGCGAGATGCTGTCGGCGTTCGAATTCATGTCGGCGGCGGCGGTCGGTTGCGTCGCCGCCGCGTTTCCCGCATTGCGCGCGCCGTTCGAGGCCGGCACGGCTGCCTGCTACGCGCTCGTCGAGATCGCGACCGGCATGCCGGGCCTCGATGCGCTGCTGGAGGAGCGCGCCGTCGCGACGCTCGACGCGCTCGCAAGCGATCGCGCGGTGCTGGACGCGGCGTGCGCGCCGGCGGAACGGTTCTGGCGGATTCGCGACGCGCTGCCGGCCGCGGTCGCGCAGGACGGCGTGCCGCTGTCGTTCGACGTGTCGTTTCCGCGCGGCGCGCTGGCCGGATTCGTCGCCGACGCCGAGCGGTGGCTCGCCGCCGCGCATCCGTCGCTGCGCTGTCATGCATTCGGCCATTTCGGCGACGGCGGCTGCCATCTCGTCGTGTCGATCCCGCATGCGGACGCGCATCGCTACGGGCCGCTGCAGCAGGTGGCGCTGCGCGGCGCGCTGTACGACCGCGTCATGCAGGCAGGCGGCTGCTTCAGCGCCGAGCATGGCGTCGGGCCGGTCAATATCGCGTACTACCGCAAGCACGTGCCGGCCGCGCAACGGCAACTCGCCGGCGCCGTCCAGCACGCGATCGACCCGCTCGGCCTGGTCGGGCGGGTCCGTTACTGATGCACCGCTTCGACACCCCACGGAGAATTCGCATGATGTCGCCATGCCCGCCCTGCCCAACCGTCGCCGCCGAGCCGGACGACGATCCGTCGTCCGCGGGCATTCCCGCGCTGCCCGACTCGGGTGCGGTGGTCAACGTACGTGGCGTCGCGTATGTCATTGAATTGCCGCCGCGTGACCATGCGCGGCCGGCGCTGTGGCGCGAGCTTGCGCACTGGCGCAACGATCGGTCGGGCGATGACGCATCGGACGGCGATGCCGAGCGCGATGCACCACCGGGTTAGGTGAGCGTTCGCGTCGCTCCGTGCGGTCGTGACGAGCGGCCGCACGCGGTCGTCGTCGATGTCGATACAAGCGGGACTGCTGCTACCGGCGCCGATGCCGATGACCCACACCGCTTCACGCGGTGCGCCGAACACGGCCGCGTCGGCAGGCGGCTCACCCCGCCCGCGCCACCCGGAAGACCGACATCGCGACCTGCATCGACCCGGCCTGCTGCTCAAGCGCCGTCGCGGCGGCACTGGCCTGTTCGACCAGCGCCGCGTTCTGCTGCGTCATCTGATCCATCTGCGTGACGGCCTGGCCGACCTGGTCGATGCCCGCGCTCTGCTCGACGGTGGCCGTCGTGATCTCGGTCATGATCGTCGCCACGCGTCGCACCGACGACACGATCTCGTCCATCGCTCGCCCTGCCTGCGTCACGAGCGCGTTGCCGTCGCGCACGTCGTCGATCGACGCGCCGATCAACTGCCGGATCTCCCGCGCGGCGCTCGCGCTGCGTTGCGCCAGCGTGCGCACCTCGCCCGCGACGACCGCGAAGCCGCGCCCGTGTTCGCCCGCGCGAGCCGATTCGACCGCCGCGTTGAGCGCGAGGATATTGGTCTGGAAGGCGATCCCGTCGATCATCCCGGTGATCTCCGCGATCTTCTGCGAGCTCGCGTTGATCACACCCATCATGTCGACCGCGCGGCCGACCAGTTCGCCGCCGTGCTGCGCGAGGTCCGCCGCGCTTGCCGCGAGCGTGCTCGCCTGCTGCGCATTGTCCGCGTTCTGGCGCACCGTCGACGTCAACTGCTCCATGCTCGCGGCCGTTTCCTCGAGCGACGCCGACTGCTGCTCGGTACGGCTCGACAGGTCGAGGTTGCCGGCCGCGATCTCGCGTGCGGCCGTATGGATCGCATCGCTGCTGTCGCGCATGCCGGTGACGGTCGCCGCGAGCCCCGCCTGCATCCGCTTCATCGCCGCGAACAGCTGGCCGATTTCGTTTCGGCCGGCATCGGGCACCGTCACGGTCAGGTCGTTCGACGCGATGCGGTCGAGCAGCGCGGCCGCGTTCGCGAGCGGCCGCGACACGATCGCGCGCAGCGCGAAGTGCGTCGTGACGATCAGCGCGAGCGCCAGCGCGACGCCGATCCCGACCATCGCGATGATGCGCGTATAGGCGGCGTTGTCGGCGTCGATCGAGTCTTGCGCGAGCTGGTTGGCGATGCGCTGGAATTTCTCGACGTTCGCCGAATACACCTGACCGGCGAGCGTGATCTCCTTGTCGTTGATCGCCGCATACGCGGTGGTGTCGCCGTTGCGTAGCGCGTCGGCCGCACGCGCGAGCACGCTCGCGAGATGTGTCGACGACTCGACGAGCGCCTGCTTCAGGTCCGCGCCGAGGTTGCCGACCGGTGCGGCATCCTTGAACGCCTGCGTTTCCTTCGCGGAAAGATCGAACGTGCGTTGCGCGCTTTGCAGCGCCGAGTCGCGCTGCGCCGGATCGTCGTGCTCCTTCAGCGCCGAATACGCACGGACGAGCGCCGAGCGGGTACGCGTGCTGTCCTTGTAAGCGTCGTTGACGAGCGACGTCTGCGTCGCGATTTCGTGCAGGCGCTTCGCGTTCGTGTTCGCGCTGCCGAGCGCGACGATCCCGACGATGCCGCCGACGACGATCATCGCGGCGAACGCGGCGAGCACGGCAAGCAGACTGCTTTTCACTTTCAGATCACGCATGGCGAATCGACTCCCGAAGTTATCCCTTATCGGTTAACGACGGCGGCTGCTCCAACTTGAGTCGATCGACCGGTAGTTCGCGGCGCGGGCGAGTGTGCGAGTGCGGTTGCATTCCGTTCGCGAAACGGGCGGCACGCGATCGATGCCGCCCGTTGCGCCGCACACCGAATCAGTTCGTCCCGTCGTACGTGACGATCTCGACCCAGTTTGCGCCCTTGCCGACCGGATACTTGCCGATTGCGTCGAGATGCCCGGTAACGCGATCGATTCGGTACACGGCCAACGTCGGCGACAGTTGCCCGGCCGCGAGCAGATACCTGCCCGACGGATCGATCGCAAAGCCGCGCGGCTGCGGTTCGGTCGCGAACGTGCCGATCCGCGCGAGCGTGCCCGACTTCGCATCGACGCGATACGCGGCGAGCGTGCTCGACGTGCGCTCCGATGCGTACAGGAAGCGCCCGTCCGGCGTCAGATGCAGGTCGGCGCCCCACGGCTTGTCGCCGTGAAAATCGGGCGGCAGGATCGACACGGTCTGGATCGCCCGCGCATCGGCGCCGCCGTGCGACAGCGCGAGCACGTGCAGCTTGCCGTCGAGTTCGTCGATCAGGTAGGCGAACCGCCCGTTCGACGAGAACACGAAATGGCGTGGACCGGATTTCTCCGGCAGCCGATACGCAGGCTCGCCCGTGTCGGTCAGCGTGCCGGTCGACGCATCGAACGGCAAGCGCAGCCACGCGTCGGCGCCGAGCACCGACGCGAACGCATAGCGGCCGTCCGGCGACGGGCGGATCGCATGCGCCATCGGGCCGGTCTTCACCGTCTGCTGCACGTCGCCGGCCACGCCGTCCGCGCCGATCCGGTTCACCGCGAGCAGGTTGCCGCCATACGACGCCGAGAACAGGTAACGGCCCGACGCATCGGTCGACACGTACGCCATGCTGTCCGCGAGCGGCGCGCGGCCCAGCTCGCTCAGCCGCCCGTCGAGCGGATTGATCGCGAAGCTGACGACGCGATACGGCGTCGAACGCAATGCCGCGTACAGGCGCCGATGATCGGGCGACAGCGCCATCGGCATCACGGCGCCGCCGACCGGCACGGTTTCGATCGCGGTCAGCGCACCGGTCGCCGTATCGACGCCGAACACCGAGATGTCGCGGCTGTCGCTGTTCGACACGTACGCATACGTCGCCGCGTGTGCCAACGAAGCCACCATCGTCAACGCGGCCGCCGCCACGGCGCGCCGCAGGAGAGTCGTTTTCATGGAAGTGACGTGAAGTGAAGAAAGTGAACCGTGGATGCGACCGCGGCGCCGGACACCCTCGGTCGTCCGGCGCCGCGACGGGCGAAGCGTGCGATCAGAACACGGCGTGCCCGCTGATCACGCTCGGCAGCCACGTCGAGAAGAACGGCATGTACGTGACGATATTGATCGCGCTGAAGATCGCGAGGTAGTACGGCCACGCCATCTTCGTGGTCTCGCCGATCGACACGTTGCCGATCGCGCAGCCGACGAACTGCACCGAGCCGATCGGCGGGTGCACGAGGCCGAGCGAGCAGTTCAGCAGCAGCATGATGCCGAACTGCACCGGCCCGACCCCGCACGCCATCGCGATCGGCAGGAACAGCGGCGTCGTGATCAGGATGTGCGCGGCCATGTCGACGAACGTGCCGAGGAACACCTGGATGATGTTGATGTACAGCAGCATCAGCCAGGGCGCGGCGGTCGACTGCTTCAGCAGCCCTTCGATCGCATCCGGAATCTCCAGGTACGACATCTGGAAGCGCAGCATGTTGGACACCGCGATCAGCAGCAGCACGACGCCCGTCGTGCGCGCCGCATGCGACAGCGCGCGGCGCAGCTTCTCGGCCGTCAGCGTGCGGTAGACCACCGCGGTCAGCACGAGCGAGTAGACCACGGCGATCGCGGCCGCTTCGGTCGCGGTGGCGATGCCCTTCGCGACGCACACGAGAATGATCGCGATCACCATCAGCCCGGGCACCGCGCCGACGAAGCTGCGCAGCACCGCATACCAGCCGGGAAACCGCGGCAGCGCGGACGAGCCGTCCTCGCGGCGCGGATAGCCGTGACGCACGGCCTGCCAGTATGCGGCGGCGAGCACGAAGCCCATCACCCACAACACCGGCAACAGGCCCGAGAACAGCAGGTCGCCGATCGACACGCCGCTCACAGGCTGGCCGTGCAGCATCCCGGTGATGCCCTGCGCGGCGAACGCGTAGATGATCATGTTGGTCGACGTCGGCATCAGCGCGCCGGCGAGCGACGCATGCGTCGTCACGTTGACCGCGTACGCGGCGCTGTAGCCTTCGCGCTTCATCAGCGGAATCACCACGCCGCCCATCGCCGACGTATCGGCGGTCGGCGAGCCCGACACGCCGCCGAACAGCGTGCACGCGACGACGTTCGCCATCCCGAGGCCGCCGCGGAAGTGGCCGACGGTCGCCTGCGCGAAGCGCAGGATCCGGTCCGCGATGCCGCCGTGCAGCATCAGTTCGCCGGAGAAGATGAAGAACGGCACCGCGAGGAACGAGAACGCGTTCATCCCCGAGATCATCGCCTGCATCGCGGTCGCGATCGGCAGGCCTTCGACCATGTAGGTCAGTACGCACGCAATGCCGAGCGCGAACGACACGGGCACGCCGAGGACGAGAAAAATCAGAAAACTGACGGACAGGATCGCGAGTTCCATGGCGTTATTGTCCCGACGAAGAACGACGAAGCGCGAGCAGGTGCTCGAGCGAGAAGAGGATGATCGCAACCGCCGCGGGCATCGTGATCAGGTAGCGCACGCCTTCGGGCAGCCCGATGATCGGGATGCGGTCGCCCATCGTCTCGGCGGCCATGCTGCCGCAGCCGATCACGATCATGATCGCGAACGCGATCAGGCTCAGGTGCTGAATCGCGATGACGACCGTGCGCGCCTTCGGCGACAGCCGGCGCACCAGCGAATCGAGGCCGATATGCCCGCCGTCGCGCACCTTCATCGCCGCGCCGAACATCGCGATCACGATCACGAGCAACAGCGCGATCGGCTCGACGAAATCCGGCGCGTTGTCGAACACGTAGCGCATCACGACCGCGTAGAACACCAGCACCGTGAGCACCGCGAGACACGCCGACGCGATTCCCGCCAGCACGCGGAACAGCACGTCGTTCACGCAGCGCAACAGCGGCGCGGCGTGCGGCCGCGCGGGCCCCGCGCCGTCCGGGGCGGCGGCCGGCGAGCCCGCTGCCGCCGCGCCGTTCAGGGAAGTGCGACGCGTCACTTGGTGGCCTCGATCTCGTCGACGATCTGCTTCATCTGCGGCGTCTTCTCATACTTCGTCCACAGCGGCTGCATCGCCTTCACGAACGCCGCGCGGTCGACCTGCGCGGCCGGCAGGATCTTCGCGCCGCCTTTCGTCACCAGTTGCTGCGCGGACGCCTCGCGCGCGGTCCACAGCTTCTGGTAGTACGGTACCGAATCGGCCGCCGCCTTCCTGATCGCCGCCTGCTCCTGCGGCGACAGCGTGTCCCAGACTTTCTTCGAGAACACGAGCACTTCGGGCGTCATCGCGTGCTGCGTCTCCGAGTAATCGGGCGCCACTTCGTAGTGCTTGGTTTCCTCGTACGACGGCAGGTTGTTTTCCGCCGCGTCGACGAGGCCCGTCTTCAGCCCCGTGTACACCTCGGCGAATGGCATCGGCGTCGGCGTGCCGCCCATCGCCTTGATCTCGTCGACCATCAGGTCGGACGGTTGCACGCGCACCTTCAGCCCCTTCATGTCGGCCGGCGTGCGCACCGGGCGCTTCGCGTAGATCGAGCGCGCGCCGCTCTCGTAGAACGTCAGCGCGATCATCCCCTTCGCGGTGAACGCGTCGAGGATCTTCTGGCCGGCCGGGCCGTACATCGCCTTGCGGAAATGGTCGACGTCGCGGAACAGGAACGGAAACGACGGGATCAGCGATTCCGGCACGATCTCGTTGAACGACGCGCCGTTCACGCGCGCCATGTCGATCGCGCCGATCCGCACCTGGTCGACCGTGTCCTTCTCCGAACCGAGCGCGCTGTTGCCGAACACCTTGATCGAATCCTTGCCGCCCGTCTGCTTCGACAATGCCTCGCCCATGAACTTCACGGCCATGTTGGTCGGGAAGTTGTCGCCGTGCACGTCCGCCGAGCGGAACACGCGCGCGTGCGCGGACATCGCGAAGCCGGTCATCAGCGCAACGGCCAGGGCGGTACGGGAGCCGGTGAATCGGTGCTTCATGGTGAGTCTCCTTGATGGTCGATCGTTGTTGTGCGGCGATCCGTCGGCACGCACCTGCGTCGCCGGGGCGCTTCGTCGGACCGCGGAGTCATACGTCGTATGATGTGTTGAGCGAATGTACGTCGGTTAATCGTTTAACTCACTCGGTGCATACCCCTATAACCTTTACCATCACGGGTCTTTTGCAGAAATCGGGGAACTGTATTCCCAGTATCTCAATTGTTTCGAGAAACGTTTTCCGGGAGCCCATCAGCAGGCGGTCGGACGCCTGCGCCGCAGCTTCCCCGCATCCGACGGCCTTCTTTCGCTTCGTTTCCAATGTCATAGGATGACTGATCACGCGCCGCGTTCGATCGATCCGGCCGGCGTGCTTGGTGCAGCGCGACGCTCGTGGGGCCACCTGGAATGGATCGGCCGAATCCGTACGGGATCGACGCCGGAGCGGCGCTATGACACGCGAGCGATCCGTCGCCGTCGCGCGCGGCCCGGCAGGCAGGTACGCGCGATGCTCGCCCGGACAGCGTGCCACGCGAAAGGAGCCTGTGATGTCGACCACGAAGCCATCAGCGATACCCGACCCGGCTATCCCGCCGGACGCCGGCGACGAAGGCCCGGCGGACGCGCCGGGCGTCGGCGAGGACACGTGCCGCGTGTGCCGCGGCACCGGCCGGGTGGAAGGCCAGCCGTGCACCGTCTGCGGCGGGACCGGCAAGATACTTCAGGGAATCGGCGGCGGATAGAGCCCGACGCGGCCGCGCCGGCGCGCATCGGTCGCTCAGGTCTGCATGACCAGCGACGTCAGTTGCGCGGCGCGGGCCACGTCGGTTTTCGTGTAGATCGACTTGATCTGCGCGCGGACCGTGCCGATCGACACGCCGCGCAGCGCCGCGCACTCCTGCGGCGAGCGTCCGTCGCAGCACAGCAGCACGGCGAGATCGGCCTCGGCCGACGACAGCCCGTAGAACACCCGCAAGCGCTGCGCGCGCGCCGCCGGCGAGCGCAGGTCGGCGGCCGTCATCAGCGCCGCGACGCCGGGCCGCTCACGCGCGAGGCGCGACTGTTCGGGAACGGGAATCAGCGCGAGCGGCAGCGGCTCGCCCGTCGCGCGCCGCAGCAACAGCCCGCCGCGCGCGAACGCATGTCGCCATTGCGCATCGTCGACGCAGCCTTCCGGCGCGAAGCGCCCGTTCACGATCCGCAGCGCCGGTTCCGCGGCGATCAGCTGATCGGCCGCGCGGTTCGTATAACGCAACTCGCGTCGCGCGCCGAGCAGGAACACCGGCACCGGCACCGCGTCGAGCGCCGATTCCGCGGCGGCCACGCGCGCCTCGAGCTCGCCGATGCGTGCGTGGATCCGCAGCGCGCGGCTGATGTGCGCGCCCATGATTTCGATGGTGCGGCGCTGGTCGTCGGACAGGCCCTGCGCGTCGGGCCCGCTCTGTACGCTGAGGAACGCGCCGGCACCCTCGCCGCGGTGGATGTACAGGCCCGAGATGCTGCCGAGCCCGAACGGTTGCAGGAATTCCCGATAGAACACGCCATGTGTGCGCTGCCGCACCGACAGGTGCTTGACGTCCTCGAACCAGCGCCCTGCCGGCCAGTCGGCGGCAACCGGCACGACCGGGTCGTACAGGTAGAACTCGGTGTTGTAGCTGCGATGGCACGCGGCCACCCATGACGAATCGTCGCCGGCCGCCCGCTCGATCGCGGGCACCCGCGCCGCATCGTCGAACGACAGCAGCGTCGCCATGCGTACGCCGACCGACAAACGCAGCCCGTCCAGCACCGCTTCCCATCGTTGATCGCCCAACGCCGCGGCGTAGACGTCATCGATCCATGCCGATGGAATCAACCCGTTCGTCTGCATCTGACCACCCCGCGCCGTGCGTTTATGTCGAACGCCGTTCGCGCATCTTACTCAATCGGTCTGATTGTTCAAATCGGCGATGCGGGTTTGGTCGAAATACCACGCTGGTTACTGCTTCTTGTCAAACGAAATCGTTATTTTTCGACAGGGCGCAAAAATCCATGTTGACGCAGGCGGCCCGCGCGGCGCGGGATGGCGGGCGGCGCCCGGGTGAAACGACGCAGCCCACGCGATGGAACGCGTTTCGCCGCCCGGCCCGACCATGTACTTACTTCATCGCCGCGAAGCGTGCTTCCATCGCGTCGATCTTCGCGAGCACGGCTTCGCTCAGCTTTCTGACGTGACGCGGCACGTTGGGCGTCGACAGCAGTTCCTCGATACGCCCGCGCCAGTAGCGCGGATGCCTGACGCGACCCGGGCCCGACATCGACACGTCGCCGACGTTCGGCTCGCTGTCCAGCAGCGCCACCATTCTCTGGATGTGAGAGAGCTCTCGTTCCACATAGTCTCGTGCGAGCATAGTGATTGAAATTCCCCGAAATGCGACATCAGGCCTTCCGCCATCCACGCGAGATCGCCCGCGGCGCCAACCACGCACGAAACACGTTGCGCATCGGCGTACGCGGCAACCGTGTCGATCGACCGTGCGGACGCTCACGGCGATCGACGCGAAACGGCAGGCCTGCTCGATTGTTCTGGTGATATCCGGTCTCCGGTGCCTTGTTGAGCATCGTAGGCGTACCGCTCGGCGCCGGCATCCCCAAAAGTGGGGATGCCGGCCGATATGGGCCGGGAACGGCTTCCGGAAATGACGGGGTGGAAAAACGGTGGAAGACGGCGCGTGCGTCACGGCGCGACGGATCGTTTCCCGGCAACACGATGGCGCGCGTTGCGGCGAATCGCGCGGGTTTCACATCTGACGAATGGGGCGCCGGCAAGTGCCGACCAGCAGTTGCGCCGCGATCTCCGGCGACAACGCCGATCTCGCGGCGACGTCCGATGGTGTGTTCACCGAAGCAACCTGGGAACACCGGTTCGCCGCTGCGCCGTCAACCCTGTTCGTATTCGAAGACGGTTGCCGAGCGCGAAGGGTGGATGATCGCCGCGAAGCGGCTCGTTCCGTCGGCCCGGCCACTCCGGATCAACCGGCAGCGGCGCCGCGATTCAGCCCGAAGATGAAATCGGCTTCGACCGCCGCGCCCTTCGGCAATTGCAGCACGCCGACCGACGAGCGCGTATGGACACCGGCGTCGCCGAGCACCGCGTACAACACGTCCGACGCGCCGTCGGCCACTTCGCTTTGCATCGTGAAGCCCGGTGCGCTTCGCACGTACACGGTCATGCGCGCCACCGTCGCGATCGCATCGAGCGTGCCGCACTGGTTGCGGATCAGCGACAGCGCACGCAGCGCCGAGATACCGGCCGCGCGGCGGCCGTCGTCCAGCGAAACGGATTCGCCCACGATACCGACGAAATGCACGACTTCCCCGATTCGCGGAATCTGGCCGGCAATGTAGGCCGTCCTGCCATCGACCAGAACCGGCGTGTACTTTCCGCCAATGCGGATCGTTTCGTCCGGATCGAATCCGAAATCGGCGGCGACCTGTTTCAGTCTGTCATCCCTGTTCATCAGTGAATTCCCCAATCCTTCTGAAAAGAGATAAAGAATAATTGAGTCTCAGAAGCTTGTCCCGCATGAGAGGATCGGACGCAAACGATCCAATCGAACCACTTCTCAGGTGTTCGAAGCAGTCGCGCATTGCCATATCGACAATGGAATTCGTAGTCGGCGCAATTTTCTTCATCATTCGGGCTGAAACCGCTATCATGTATGGACACAACCTGAAGAGTGATATATGGCAACTTACAAGGAACTGAAAGCCCAAATGGATGCTTTGGCCGAAAAAGCCGAAGCAGCGCGCGTCGCGGAATTCCAGGCGATCGTCGACGACATCCGTACCAAAGTCGCGGAATACGGCATTACCGAAAAAGACATTTTCGGTACGCGCCGCGGTCGGCCGTCCAAACAGGCGGGCGCCCCCGTGCAGGCGAAGTATCGCGATCCGAAGACCGGGGCGACCTGGTCGGGCCGCGGTCGCGCGCCCGCATGGATCAAGGATGCGAAGAATCGCAATCGATTCCTGATCCAGGAATAAGATTCCCGCCCTGTGCCGGCGCGCGATTGAACGCGCTGTCCGGCGATTGCGGCATTGATTGGGGCATCGATACCGGCGGTATTCCCAGGCCGCACCGGTAGACGAGGTTTTTGCCCGATCGGCGTGTCGCGCACCGGTCTATCGACCGCGCGTGCCGCACGCCAATCCTTTTCTTCAGCGTTCGTAATAGACGGCAAGCCAGACGGTTGGCACTTCGTCATGCGTCCACGCGACACGATGGCGGCAATGCGGCTCGATCAGCACGTAATCTCCGGCGTGCATGTCGAGCCGCGTTGCATTTTCTTCGAATTCGAGCACGGCCGCACCGGACAGCAGCACGACCCATTCGGCCCGCGCGTCGTCATACCAGAATCCGTCCGGGCTCGCGTGCCCCATCGATACGATTCGCTCGACATTCACGCGCGCGCCCGTGACGAGCATGTCGATTCGCTCGTCGCCGCCGCGCCGCCCTTCGACGCTGAATAAATTACCGGTTTGAAGTGGCATGGCTTCGCCTCGTCGTTGACTGTCGGGTAAAGGATGCGGGTTTAAAGGCGCCGGGCAATGTCCGCTGCACGCTGACGTCGCCCGGGTTTGCACGAATGTCGTTAAAAGCCGCGTCAAAAAGATGAAGAATGACGGCGATTTCACCGGCGCTCATTCGTTGCAGCGATAAAGCACGCACCGGCATTCTTTTAGCGACGTGCATGTCACCACGGGCCATTTCGGTTAAAGCGGGCCGACATCCGGCCGGCCTGCGCAGCGTCGGGCCTGGGCTGTTCACGCGAATAACGGGCTTGCGAACGTGTGTCGATCGACGCATTTTCCGTTCGCTGGCCGGCATGAGCAAGTATCGGCCCGACATTCATTCTTTATTTCGATTCGCGGTTGCGTTTGTTCGATCAGCGACGATATTGTCCGGGCCGTCGATATCGATACGGGCGCCAATCGATGCCGGCCCTCGCGGCGCCCGGCATCGATTGGCGCGTCGCGCATCCGGGCACGCGTCTTCGCCGGTCGTTTGAAATCCCGCCCGGCGGCTCGCGTCAGACCATCCCCCTCAACCACCCCAGCAACGCCGCCTGCGCACTCCCGTCCGCCACCGGCGCCGGCGTCAACAGGTAGTAATCCGATCCATCCTCGACAAATCCCATCGGGGCAACCAGTACACCGCTTTCGATATCGTCGCGCACCAGGTGCCACGGCCCGATCGCCACCCCGAGCCCCGCGACGGCCGCCTGCAAACTGAAGTAGAAGTGATCGAACCGCTGCCCGCGCCGGCCCGCGGCCGGCTGATTCGCGGCCACCGCCCATGCATTCCACGCGTCCGGCCGCGTCCGCGCATGCAGCAGCACTGCGTCGTGCTTCAGCGCACGGGCGCCGCGACGCGACGCAAACCACGCGCCGACCTTGTCCGGCCGGCAAACCGGCCCCACCCGTTCGGCGAACAGATGCTCGGCGTGATACGCCGCCGGCCACGCGAAATCGTTGCGACGAATCGCCATGTCGATACCGCCGTCGAACGAGAACGGCCCGCCCGCGGCGGCCAGATGGATGTCGACGCCTGCATGCCGCACCTGGAAATCTGGCCAGCGCGGAATCAGCCAGCGCATCAGCAGCGTCGGCTCGCACGACAGGACCGACCGCCGCGTACGGGCGGCCTCGGCGCGCAACGTGTGGGCGGCGTGACGCATCAGGCCCAGGCCATCGTGGACGGCCTGGGCGAGCGTGCGGCCCGCCTCGGTCAGGAACACGCGACGACTGCGCCGCTCGAACAGCGCCACGCCCAGATCGTCCTCGAGCAGACGCACCGCGCGGCTGACCGCGCCGTGGGTCAGGCACAGCTCGTCGGCCGCGCGGGTGAAATTCTCGTGGCGCGCCGCCGCCTCGAAACAACGCAGCGCCATCAGCGACGGCAGGCCGGTACGGATCGATTGTGATTCAGACTCACCATTCCGGTCAGAAATCATCGTTTTTCCCGATGAATCATGGTGGGTAGGATTGTGCCACCAAGACATCGATCGCGGGAGCGACGCCATGACCGAATTGATAGTCGTAGTCACCATTACGCTGCTGGCCGTCATCAGCCCCGGCCCGGACTTCGCGATGGTCACGCGCAACAGCCTGATGCTGTCGCGTCGTGCCGGCGTGCTCACCGCATGCGGGATCGGGCTCGGCGTGATCGTCCACGTGAGCTACACGCTGCTGGGCGTCGGGCTCCTGATCCGTCAGTCGCTGTGGCTCTTCAATGCCGTCAAGCTGATCGGCGCGATCTATCTGATCTACCTCGGCGCAAGAATGCTCATGGCGAAAGCCGGCGATGCGCGAGCCGACGCCGCCGTCGCGCCGCTGTCCGATCTCGCCGCGCTGCGCACGGGCTTCCTGACCAATGCGCTGAACCCCAAAACCACGGTATTCATCGTCAGCCTGTTCATGCAGGCCGTCCGGCCCGACACGCCGTTGATCGTGCAGATCGGCTACGGCGCATTCATCGCGGGTGCACACGCCGGCTGGTTCAGCCTCGTGGCGATCTGTTTCTCGGCCGCGCGTGTTCGCGATCGCCTGCTGTCGCTGCGGCACTGGATCGACCGCACGTTCGGATGCCTGCTGGTGGGCTTCGGCGTCGCGCTCGCCATCGCACGTGGCGCGCGCTGACGCTCGCCCCTCGGCGCATACGCGGCGCCGATTGCCCGACGCGCGTATGCACGGCGCTCGTATGCACGACGCCCGTATGCACGACGCCCGTATGCACGGCGCCCGTGTGCACGGCGCCCGTATGCACGGCACCCGTATGCACGGCGCCGGCAACCTCAGAACGTACGCGCGATCGCCCGTGCTTCGTCGATCGCCCGGCTCCGATCGACCTTCCCGTCCGGGCCGAACAACGTGCGCTCGACGACGATCCCGGTGATGTCCGTCACGCCCACGAACTTGAGCCACGTTTCCATGTAAGGGCGCTGCAGATCGAACTCGGCGGCCGGCGTAAACGACCCCGGCGACTGATAGGCAAGCCCGCGCGCGTAGACCACCGCCGCCTTTTTTCCGGCCAGCTTGCCGGTAAAACCCGTTTCGTCGAACGTGAACAACACGTCCTTCTGCGAGATCACGTCGATCAGATGCTTGAGCTTGTACGGAATGCTGAAATTCCACAGCGGCACGCCGAACAAAAACCTGTCCGCGTCGTGGAACGGCGCCGCGAGCCGTTCGATCTGCCGCCACGCGGCCGCCTGCTCCGGCGTCAACGCCGTGCCGCTCAATCCCGCATATTTCGCGGCGAGCGCGGCCCCGTCGAATTCGGGCATCGGCAGATCCCAGATGTCGAGCTTCCGGATCTCGTGATCGGGATGAGCCTGCCGGTAGGTATCGAGAAATGCATCGCACACCTCGATGGATGCCGAATAGGCCTTGTTGGGTGAGCCTTCGATATAGAGCACGCGTGTCATGGAGCCGGTCCTTGTCAGGAGTGACGGCGGCGCGCCCCATGCGCGCTCGCCCACCGTGCTTCGCAGCCTAGCGGGTGAGCCTATAATCTGGAAACGATATTAATTGATCGAATTAACCCAAACGGGTGATGAATGAATCCTCCCCTCGACACGGCGCTGCTTCATACTTTCGTCGCGGTCGCCGACGTGCGCAGCTTCACCGGCGCCGGGCGCCGGCTGAATCTCAGCCAGTCCGCGGTCAGCGCGCAGATCGTTCGCCTCGAAGAACAGGTCGGCCAGGCGCTGCTCGTGCGCAATACGCGCAGCGTCACGCTGACCGGGCATGGCGAAACGCTGCTCGGCTACGCGCGGGCGATGCTCAACCTGAGCGAGGAAGCGCGGGCAAGGCTCGGAACGGATCGAGCGGCCGACGTCAAGCTGAGGATCGGCGTATCGGAGGACTTCGCGGGCGGCTGGCTGCCCGACCTGATGCGCCGCCATGGCGCCGCGCGGCGCGGCCTGCGGCTGGATCTCGCCGTCGATATCGGCGACAGCCTGTTTCGCCGGCACGCACGCGGCGAATTCGATGTCGTGATCGGGAGCCGCTGCTCGCACGCGGGCCACGGCACGACGTTGTGGCAAGAGCCGCTCGCCTGGGCATTCGCGCGCCACGAGCCGCTTCCGGAAGGCGACGTGCCGCTCGCGTGCTTCCCCGATCCGTGCCCATACCGCGGCGCCGCGATCAAGGCGCTCGCGCTGGCCGGCATGCGCTACCGGATCGCGTGCGAAAGCCCGAGCGTGGCCGGCGTGCTGGCGTTCGCACGGGCCGGCATCGCGATCGCGCCGATGCCGCGCAGCGCGATCGACGACACGCTGCGGGAACTGGGGCCGCCCGAGGGCTTGCCGCGGCTGCCCGATATGGAATTCGTGATGATGCACGACCCGCGGATGCCGGCGGCCGTCGAATTCGCCGCGACGATTCTGGACGAGACGGCGGCCCGTACGGGCGCCGGCAAGCGTCGCCATCGTCACGGTGTCACGCCTGCATGAACGCCCACGGGCCGCGGCGCCGGCACATGCGGAAGGCCGCGCGTCGTGCGTGGCGCGGCCGCGGTGCTACCGCGCGGGACGCAACGCGAAACCCGTCAGCGCGCCGGCGACACAGAGCACGCCTACGTACAATTCCGGCGCGTGCGGATTCGTTTTCAGCATCAACGACACGAACACCGGCGTGAGGCCGCCAAACAGCGCATACGCGACGTTGTACGAAAACGAGATGCCGGAAAAGCGTACGGCCGGCGGAAACGCGCGCACCATCGCGACCGGAATGGCCGCCACCGCACCGACGAAGAAGCCGCACGCCGCGTAAAGCGGCAGCAGCAGCGACGCATCGACGGCGAGCCGCGCGGCCATCAACCAGAACGATGCACCCAGCAACAGGCAGCCGACGAAGATCGTGCGCGCCGTGCCGATTCGCCCCGCGATCGACCCGGCGACGACGCATCCGATCGTCAGGCAGAACGTCGCGGCCGAATTGGCCTGCAGCGCGAGCGCGGGCGTGATATGGAAGCGCTTGGCGACGAGCGTCGGCGTCATTAGGATCACGACGACGATCGCCGCGGTGAGCGTCCAGGTGAGGATCATCGACGCGGCCACCGCGCGGCCGTGGTCGCGCAGTACCGTCTTCAACGGCGCCTCGGCGACGAGCGCCCGGTTCCGCTTCATTTCGACGAATACGGGCGTTTCGTCGAGCCAGCGCCGCAACAGCGCCGACAGCACGCCGAACAGCCCGCCGACGACGAACGGCAGCCGCCACGCATACGCGTCGATCGCGGCCGGCGAATAGTGATGGTTGATCGCGGACGCGATCAGCGAGCCGAGCAGGATGCCGAGCGTCAAGCCGCCCGTGAGCAGCCCGCACGCGTAGCCGACATGGCGCGGCGGCACGTGCTCGGCCACGAACACCCACGCGCCGGGCACTTCGCCGCCCACCGCCGCACCCTGCAACAGCCGGCACACCAGCAGCAGCACGGGCGCGGCGATCCCGAGGGACGCGTAGGTCGGCAGCAGGCCCATCGCGAGCGTCGGCAGCGCCATCAGCATCACGCTCAGCGTGAACATCCGCTTGCGGCCGACGAGATCGCCGAAGTGGGCCAGCACCACGCCGCCGAGCGGCCGCGCGAGATAGCCGGCGGCAAAAATGCCGAAGGTCTGCAACTGGCGCAGCCAGTCGGGAATCGCCGGCGGAAAGAACAGCTGGCCGATGACGGCCGCGAAGAACACGTAAATCACGAAGTCGTAGAACTCGAGCGCGCCGCCCAGCGCCGCGAGCACGAGCGTTCGGTGATCGCTGCCGGTCAGCGGGCGGTTCGGTACGGCCGGAAGCGAAAGCGGATGGGTGGAATTCATCTTCTGAAAAGGTCCGGAGGAAGGGGAAGCGGGAGACGCCGATGGCGTGCTACTGGCTAACAACACCTGAGCAGTAGCGGTCATTCCATTGCGTGGCGATGATTCGGCGCACCGTTCGAGATCGATCGCCGCCCCATCGGGAATAGTTGGCGCGATTCGCGTGTTCTATACCAATGGGTGGGCCCGTTGGCCCGGCCCGTCACATGCGGATACCGCATGCATGACACGTCGACGGTTTCCCCTCTGGAGCAATCATGCGGTTTGCGGTTCTCGGCGCCGGCGCGGTCGGCTGCTACTTCGGCGGCATGCTCGCGCTGCACGGCCACGATGTCGTGTTCATTGGCCGGCCGCTTCACGTCGACGCGATCCGCGCCCACGGCCTGCGCCTGCACACGCGCACGTTCGACCAGCGCGTGCCGGTCGACGCATCGATCCAGACCGACGCGGCCCGACCGGCCGAGGTCGTCCTCGTCTGCGTGAAGTCCGGCGATACGGCCGACGTGGCACGCGCGTTGCGCGACGTGCTGGCCCCGCACGCGATCGTGGTCAGTCTGCAGAACGGCGTGGACAACGCCGCGCTGCTGCGCGCCGAGCTCGACCGCCCCGTCATTTCGGCTGCCGTCTACGTGGCGAGCGAGATGGCCGGCCCGGGTTATTTGCTGCACCACGGCCGCGGCGATCTCGCGATCGAGGCGTCGCCGTCCAGCGAGCGGCTCGCGCACGTGCTGCGCGAAGCGGGCATTCCGACCCGGATCGACGACGACGTGCGCGCGACGCTCTGGCGCAAGTTCATGCTGAATTGCGCGTACAACGCAATTTCCGCGATCGTGCATCTGCCGCTCGGCGAGATGCCCCATCGCGACGCGCTGCGCGCGACGATGGGCGCGACCGTCGCCGAGTGTCTCGCCGTGGCGGCCGCCGAAGGCGTCCATTTCACCGAGGGGCCGGCGGAGATCGTCGCGCAAATCGAAGCGACGATTCCCGCCGGCCAGTATTCGTCCACCGCGCAGGATCTCGCGCGTGGCAAACCGTGCGAGATCGACCACCTGAATGGCGCGATCGTGCGGCGCGGGCTGGCCGCGGGCATCGATACGCCGGTCAACCGGACGCTCCATCTGCTCGTGAAGATGCTCGAAGCGAAGGCCGCCGCCCGCGCGTGACGGGCGGCGGTCGATGCAAACGCGCTTGCGCGGTGCAGGTTCGCCGCACCGCTCCCCGGTCTGCCCGCTTCGTCACCGGGTCGCGGCGTTTGCCGTTGCGCACCGCCGGATACCGCCGGTCATTCCCGTTCGGCGAACAATCGCTCGAGCGCGGCGGCGATGCCTGCACCGTACGCCGGGTCCGCCCGCGAGCAGTTGTCGATGTGACGCTGCCGCACCGCCGGCGACACGCCGGCAATCTGCCGCGCGGTGGTGTCGAACAAACGCTGCCGCTGCCGTGCGTCCATCAGCCGGAACAAATCGCCGGGCTGCTGGTAATGGTCGTCATCGACGCGATGATCCCAGTGCGCGGCCGCGCCGTCGAGTTCGAGCGGCGGTTCGTCCAGTTGCGGCCGGTCCGACCACGCGCCGCTGCTGTTGGGCCAGTACGCGGGCGCGCCGCCGAGATTACCGTCGGTGCGCATCGCGCCGTCGCGGTGGTAGCTGTGGAACGGGCACTTCGGCGCGTTCACCGGAATATGCGCGAAGTTCACGCCGAGCCGGTATCGCTGCGCATCGCCGTAGGAAAAGAGGCGCGCCTGCAACATCCGGTCGGGCGAATAGCCGATGCCCGGCACGACGTTCGCGGGCGAGAACGCGGCCTGCTCCGTCTCGGCGAAGAAATTGTCCGGATTGCGGTTCAGTTCGAATTCGCCGACCTCGATCAGCGGAAATTCGGCCTTCGGCCATACCTTGGTCAGGTCGAACGGGTTGAACCGGAACGCTTTCGCCTGCGCATCGGTCATCACCTGAATGTACAGCGTCCAGCGCGGGAAATTGCCGGCCTCGATGCTGTCGTACAGATCGCGCTGATGGGTTTCGCGGTCCTTCGCGATCAGCGCCTCGGCCTGCGCGTCGGTCAGGTTCTCGATGCCTTGCTGCGAGCGGTAGTGGAATTTCACCCACGTCCGTTCGTTCGACGCATTGATCATGCTGTAGGTATGGCTGCCGAAGCCGTGCATGTGCCGGTACGAGCGTGGAATGCCGCGCTCGCTCATGACGATCGTCACCTGGTGCAGCGCCTCGGGAAGCAGCGTCCAGAAATCCCAGTTGTTTTCCGCGCTGCGCATGCCCGTGCGCGGGTCGCGCTTGACGGCATGATTGAGATCGGGAAAGCGCAGCGGATCGCGAAAGAAGAACACCGGCGTATTGTTGCCGACGATATCCCAATTCCCTTCCTCGGTGTAGAACTTCAGCGCGAAGCCGCGGATGTCGCGCTCCGCATCGGCCGCGCCGCGCTCGCCGGCCACCGTCGAGAAGCGGACGAACATCGGCGTCTGCTTGCCGATCCCGGAGAACAGTTTCGCCTTCGTATACCGCGAAATGTCGTGCGTCACGGTGAAGGTGCCGTATGCGCCGGCGCCCTTCGCATGCATCCGGCGCTCCGGGATCACTTCGCGATCGAAGTGCGCGAGCTTCTCGATCAGCCAGACGTCCTGCAGCAACGCGGGGCCGCGCGGGCCGGCCGTCTGGATGTTCACGTTGTTGCTGACTGGTGCGCCGTTCGCATGCGCAAGTTCGCGCGGAACCCGATTCTCTGACATGTCCAGTTTCCCCCAACCGTCTGCGGTTTCGATTCGTCGGTCGCGCGCATCCCGCCACGGGTTCAGGTATCGCGCGTCGTGAGGACGGCCGTCGGCCGATCCATGCATCGATTAGAAACGGGCGATGTATCCGGGATTTGTCTGGCGTGTATCCGTTTGTACGCGCCGCGCCGTCACGCCTGTTCGGACCATGCCGGCACGCACCCGCAATGCGGTGAAGCCGTAGCGGCATCGTCGCGCGCCGCACGGGATCGCCTCATCGCGACATCGCGGTGCCGGCAACCTCGGCGTGCCCATTCGTGTTGCTTACGATCGTTCATCGTCGGCGATCCGCTCGCCGAGCGCGCCGAGGTCCGTCTCGCCGGACGCCGCGATCAGCGCATAGGCCAGGCTGGCCCGGCGCCAGGTCACGACGTCCATGTTGCCGACCTGCCGACGGCCGGGCGCGGTATCGGGTCGTTCGTCCTTCATCACGCACAGCGCGACGGGCAGGCCCTTCTCCGGCAGATAGACGATCTGCACGAGCGGCTTGCGGTTGAAGTTCAGGCGCTGGATGCGCTTGAACGTCAGACCGGCCGCGCGCAAGTCCGGAATCCGGATCGGCAGCCCGTCGACACGGTGAATGCTGTCGACCGTACGCGCGACGGCAGCGAGATTCGATGCGTCGGACGCCACCGTATCGCGCGTGTAAAGCTGCTGGTAGTTCACGGCCGCCGTGATCCATGGCGACATCGTCGCCTGCGCGGTCACGGATTCGCGCTGTGCCGCGACACCGCGCACAGCCGTGTCCGGGGCGTAGCTCAGGATGGCGCCGCAACTGAACGCGCCGGCGACGAAGGCCACCGCGAGCCACGGCACCATCGCGCGCACGCGTGAGCGCCCGGGCCGCGGCGACGGCCCGCGGCGCCCGGGCGGCGAGGCCGGCACCGCGGCGCGCCGATCGTCTGCGTTCGCGAACGGCGCCGCCGGCGCGGCATGCGCGTGCGCGAGCCCGTCGACCTCGCGGACGAGGCGCGGCGGCACGGGCGGCACCGGCTGTCGCTCGAACGCACGCCGATACGGCAACACCGACGCTTCGAACAACGCAACGCGCGCGGCGATCTCTGCCGACGTTTCGATCGCCCTGTCGACTTCGGCGCGTTCATGCGGCGCAAGTTCGCCATCCACGTATGCCATGAGCAGGATGTCGTCCATTTTCATGCCCCCTGGTCTTCGGCATTCGCCGCGCGCGTTGCACGCGGTGCGCCTTGCTCGCCGAACAGCGCACCGATCGCCTGGCGTGCACGTGACAACCGGCTCATGACCGTGCCGAGCGGTACGTCGAGTACGTTGGCCGCTTCCCTGTACGTGAAACCCTCGACGCCGACCAGCAACATGACGACGCGCTGCGCTTCCGGCAACTGCTGCACCGCCCGGACGATCTGTGCATCGAGCGCCTGCTGCTCGAAGGTTGACGCCGCGGGATCGGCCACGGTTTCCAGCAGTTCATCGTCCCAGTCCATGCCCGCGCGCCGCCGCACGCTGCGCGCGCGAAGCTCGTTGAGCCACGTGGACTGGACGATGGAGAACATCCAGCTGAGCGGCGCGGTTTCCGGCTGCAACTGATGGGCGCGTTCGAGTGCGCGCACGCACGCACACTGCACGAGATCCTCGGCATCGTGCCGATCGCCGGCGAGGCGCAGCGCGAAAATCCACAGCCGCGGCAGCATTGCGGGGAGCATCGCGGACAGTTCGGCGGCGGTCATCGACGTCGAGCCCCCCGCGGTTGCGCCGGGCCGGCTTCGATCGACTGCAGTATCTGACGTGTGTGCATGGGTGTTGGCGAAATTGACCGGGCAGCGCCCCTCCAGCCCGTAAACAGCTGGACGGCCCGGATATTCCATCTGCATCGCGATGTATCCATGCCGCGCACGTACGCAATACGATACAAATCGGTCGGCACGCGTCCGACACGGGCTCGCCCACGCGCAGGTTTTTCCAGGAGAATGGCGCTGCAACGGCGAGCACCCTTTCGCGTGTTCGTCCAGGACAACTTCCACGGAGAGACTACCGATGTACCGACATGCACTCGCCACGCTGGTCTTCACCGGCATCGCGATCTCGAATGCAGCGTGCGCGCAGACCATCAAGCCGATCAAGGCGTCGGCCTCCGACCTGGCCGGCGCCATCTTCGCGCGCGGCGACGCGGCGAAGCAGGATGCCGCTCCCGGGCACGACGCGGATGCCGTGACGTTCACGTCCTCCGACACGGCCTTCCAGACCGGCGTGTACCGATCCGGGCCCTCGCACGAGGAAATCGCCGGTCCGCAGGGGCTGCCGTACAACGAATTCCTGTACTTCCTGTCCGGCAGCGTGAAACTGACGTCGTCCGACGGTTCGGTGATGGTCGTGAAGACCGGCGAAGCGGTCACGCTGCCGAAGGGATGGACCGGGCATTTCGACACGCCCGGCTATACGAAGCTCTACGCCACGTACAACCCCGACGACGCGAAACCCGCCCCCTCCGCCTCGCAACCTCCGGCAGCGGCGCGATAGCGCACGGGGCTCAGCACGCCGCCGGCGCCATCCGCTTCCGGTGTTCGACGATGGAAAGTATCAGCGCCGCCAATCCGCATGCGGCGATGAGCGTGAGCAGCATCGTCCGGCCCAGGTTGACCAGCACCAGGCTGCCGAGCGCCGGGAAGCCGAACACGCCGACGAAATAGGACGCGACGAACCACGTGAGCACCGCGTGCCGGTGCCGCGTGTGCGCGCTGTTGACGGCTTGCGCCTGCACGATCGGATAGATCAGGCCGTAGCCGGTGCCGAGCAGCACGGCGCTGGCCGAGTGAAGCAGCGCGTTGTGCGGCACCGCGAACGTCACCGCGACGCTCAGGATCATGAAGCCGAGGAGAATCTGCGTGGTCGCGTCGACGCGCATCCGGATCACGAGCGCGCCGAGCAGCCAGCGAATGATGACGACCGTCGCCGAATACAGGCCGAAGAACGTTCCGGCCTTCACGCCGGTTTCCGTCGCCATCGACATCTGGAATGTCATCAGCCCCGAGAACACGCTCGAGCCGAGCGCGATGATGGCGATCGGATAGATCGCGTTCGTGCGGACAATCGCCGCCATCTCGCGAACCCACCGGTCGCGCGCCGGCCGTGCGGCCGGCGGCGACGCCGGCGACAGGCGGCCGAAATACTCGAGCATCAGCGCGGCCATCGCGCACAAGCCGCCGACGGCGCAAAACACGGTGCCGGTCGTCCAGTGCCAGTTGCGTATCGCGAGCGCCGCAACCGCCGGCCCGCCGCCGACGCCGGCCATCTGGAACGACCCGAACCGCAGGAACCAGCGCTCGCGCTCGTGATCGGTGGTGCGCTCGGCGAGCATCATCGGCGCGGCCAGGTAGAAGCCGCCCCAGCCGACTCCGACGAGCAGCCCGGGCACGGCGCTCAACGAGCCGGTGCGCCCGATCAGCGCGAAGCCGACGACGCCCGCGCCGACGATGAGCGCGGCCAGCGCGGTGGTGCGAGCCGTGCCGATCCAGCGGGCCAGCCACGCGACGAGCGGCAGGCCGAGCAGCGCACCGACCAGCGCCTGGACGAGCGCGATGCCGGTATCGATCTCGCCCCCGCCCGCCGAACGGAAATGCATCGACAGCAGGAACGTCGCGCCGTATCCGCACGCGGTCAGCAGCGCGCCGAGCAGCACGAACGACGCAACGCGCGGGGACATCGTATCCGCACCGGCCATCACGCCCCCTGTTCGTTTCGACATGCCGTATCGGCTCACGCGACCGCAAGCGGCAGCGTCACTGTCGCCTCGAGGCCGCCGGTGCTGCGGTTGTTCAATTGCAGTTCGCCCTGCATCGCCTGCGTCAACCGACGCGCGATCGCGAGCCCGAGCCCCGAGCCCGGCGCACGCGCGGCCGTCTGCGGCGCGCGGTACCACGGCTTGAACACCGCCTCGAGTTCCGCCGGCACGATGCCCGGCCCGGAATCCACGACCGTCAGCATCACGCGCCGCGCGTCGACCTGCACGCATACGCGAACGTCGTCCCCATAACGCAATGCGTTGTCGATCAGGTTGACGAGCACACGGCGCAGCGCATGCGGGAAGGTCACGAGCGGAAGGCCCACGCGTCCGTCGAGGCCGATGCGCTGGCCGGCGTCGCGATAGTTGCCGACCAGCGCACCGAGCAGCGCATCGGCGTCGACGCGGCGCGGCGGCTCCGGCACGCTGCATTGCAGCCGTGCGCACACAAGGCTCGCCTCGACGAGCTCATTCATCTCCGCCAGATCGCGCTCGATCGCGTCGCGCAACGCGCCGTCCTCCAGCATCCCGCTGCGCAGCATCAACCGGGTGAGCGGCGTACGCAGGTCATGCGCATAGGCAGCCAGCACGTGCAGCAATTCCGTCATGCGCTCGGCGTGCTGGCGGTGCGCGCCGTCGATCGCGCGCGCGAGTTTCGCCACCGACGGCGCACCGCGCTGGATCAACGTGTCGGGCAGCGATTCGATGCCGTTGTCCCCGATCGCATCGGCCAGGCGGCCGACGGTCGCGTCCAGTCTCATCAGGCGGAGCAGCTTCAGCCCCAGTACCGCCGCGACCAGTGCCACCAGGCCCGCGAATGCAGCGGCGATCAACAGCTCGTGCGTCGCCGCCGTCTGCCACGCGCGCGCGAGCATCGCGCGCACGTCGTACATCGCCGCCGCAGCCAGCAGCACACCGGCTGCGAGCATGAAGCGCACCGGCCAGACGACGAACTCGCGCGCATGCGCGAAGATCGTGCGGACGAGGGTGCGCAGCGCGCGCGTGAGCCTGGACTCAAACAAGGCTTCTGACGATAAAGTCGGAAAGTTCGCCATCTTGGTTCTCCTGTCGCCGTCGCCGCGGACGGTACGAGACAGATGAAAACACGCAGCGGGGCCGCGCACCATCAAACAAGCGGCCATTCATCCCCTACGAAGGTTTAGGTTGGCAGCGCGGCACGGCCGCCGATCAGACGTAACCGAGCGCACGCGCGAGCCACGTTTCGAGCTCCCGCGCATCGAGCGGCTTTTCCAGCAGGCACAGCGCGGTGCTCGCGCGCACGCGCTCGCGTTCGCGCGCCGTCGCGAACGCCGTGACGAACAGCGTGGGAATGCGCAGGCCCAGCGCGTCGATCCGCGCCAGCAGGTCGATGCCGTCCATCACCGGCATCTGGACGTCGCAGATCAGGCAACCCGCGCGGCGCGACACGTCCGACGCGAGGAATGCCGCTCCCGACGCGAACTCGCACGCGTTCCCGCCCAGCGACCGCACGAGGCTTCTCACGGCGGCGCGCACGAACGGGTCGTCGTCGACAATCGCTACGAGATCGGTGGCTGAGAGTGAAAGAGGCATCCGTGCTGATGGCGAGGGGAACGGACCGGCCCGTCCCACATACTGCGATCCAGATCGCCAGCATACCCGCGCGCTGCCGCGCCGCCACCATATCTACGTATGGGTCGGCCTTGCGCCGACCGCGCTCGGCCCGGGCCGGTTCACGCTAATCGCCGGCGGGCAGCTCGATGCCGAGCGCACTCATCTTGCGCACCAGTTCGGCGACCGAACGGCACTTCATCTTTCGCATCGCCTGGCCGCGATGGATCTTCGCCGTGATCTCCGCAATGCCCATGTTCCCCGCCACCTGCTTGTTCATCAGCCCCGTCGCGACGTGTTGCAGCACCTCGCGTTCGCGCGGCGTCAGCGATTCCCAGCATGCGCGCAGGTCGAGCAGCGACTGGCTGGCCTCCAGGCGCTTCGCGTCGCGCTCAAGCGCCGCCACCACTGCATCGATCATTTCCTGGTCGTGAAACGGCTTGGTCAGGAAATCCACCGCGCCCGCCTTCATCGCCTTCACCGTCATCGCGATGTCGCCGTGCCCCGTCATGAAGATGATCGGCATCTGCGGACCGCCGTTCTCGACCAGCGACTTCTGGAACGCGATCCCGCTTTGCCCGCGCAACCGCACGTCGAGCACGAGGCACGACGGGCCGCTGCCCTTCGGCGCCGCGAGAAATGCTTCGGTCGACGCAAATGCGTGCACCTCCAGGTCGATCGAGCGCAGCAGGCCGGTCAACGCGGCCCGCACGAATTCGTCGTCGTCGACGACGTAGACGACACGGCCGCTTTGGTCTTCGGATGAAGGCGCCACGTTTGGCATTCTGATCTCGGGCATTGCAATTCTTCGCTTGTGAATGTGCTGGAGCGGCCGCGGTCGGTTCGACGGCATCGCGACGCACGCCGCGCGGCGCGCGGCACCCTTGAAAACACGCACCCCCCGCGGATTATTCCAGCCGCCCTCCGCCGCGGCAACCGCGGGCCGCGCACCCGCGGTTCATGCCCCGCCTCGACTTCGTCACGCGCGCGGCACTCGCGCGTACGGCGGCGCCGGCGCGCAGACGAACGCGAACGTCGCCTGCCCGACCCGCTCCGCTTGCGCCCGCCGTCGCGCGCATCTGTATCCGCATGTATCGGGTTTTCGCATCGATACATGACCTTGCAAAACGGCGCGCACCGGACACATGCGAGATACCTGCCAGGCGCTCAATACACACACGGCGGCACCTGACGCCAACCACGACGCGGCGGCCCCATGCGGGCGTCGCCATCGGGTGCCGCGACTCCGTTCCGATCCATCCCGCTCCAGGAGATTCACATGAATGCCTCGAAAATCACCTTCGTGCTCGCCGCCCTTGCAACCACCGCATCGGTGTACGCGGCGTCCCCCGCCGAGTCGGCCGCCGCCGGCTACGACGCACCGGCTGTCACGCAATGGGCGCCCGTCGCCGCGATGCCGAAGACCCGCTCGGAAGTCCGCCATGAGCTCGCGCTCGCGCGTCGGAACGGCGAGCTCGACGCGCTCAGGAAGCTCTATTCCGGGCATTGATCGCCCGTCCTGCCAACCGGCCGGGTACCGGCGCGCACCGCCGGCATCCGCGCCGTAACCGCGTTGCCCCCGCGACTTCGGGCACGCCGCCTTCCCATGAAGCGAACCGAACTTGCAACGATGCTTCCCGACCTGCTGCCGCGCCTGCGGTCGTTCGCGATGCGGTTGACCGCGAATCGACACGACGCGGACGAGCTCGTGCAGCGCGCCTGCCTTCGCGCCCTCGAACGCGCGCATCAGTTGCGGGCCGGCACATCGCCCGTCAGCTGGGTCTTCTCGATCATCCATTCGATCTGGCTCAACGAACTGCGCCGGCGCAATCATCGCGATCGCCTGCTGCTCGAATGGAGCCACGCAGCGGCGGAGACGGTCGCCGATCCGCGCGCCGCATCCGAGACGCGCGTCGCCGTCGGCCAGATCCTCGCCGCCGTCGAGCGGTTGCCGGCATCGCAGCGCAGCGCGCTGCTGCTCGTCAGCATCGACGGACTCAGCTATCGGCAAGCCGCCGCCGCATTGGACGTCCCGGTCGGCACCATCATGAGCCGGATATCGCGGGCGCGCAAAGCGATTCGCGTCGCGCTCGATGCATCCGGCACGGCGCACGCGCGGCTTGCACGACCGGCCGCGGAATAAACCGCGCGCGTCGCGTGTTCAGTGTAGGCAAGCGCTTCCGCGACGACGGAGGCACCCGGCCCTTCACGACTCGAAACCCACATGTCAGCGCTTTCCAGGATGCTACTCGTCTATGACGGAACCGATGAGGCTCAGGCCGCGCTTGCGCGATGTTCGGCGCTGTCGCGCGCGCTGTCCGCGGCGGTCGACGTCGTGGCCGTGGTCGACCCGGCAACCGCGAACGCGCAGTCGGCCGGGCTGCTCAGCGATCTCGCGCACCGTCGTCTCGAGGAGTTCGCCCGGGACGATCTGCAACGCGCGCTCGGCACGCTCGCCGACGACGGCATCGTCGCGCGCGGCTTCGTGCGCTTCGGACGTGCGGCCGATGCCGTCGCCGCGCATGCGATGACGACGCGCGCCGACCTCGTCGTCGTCGGGCACCGGGCCCGCAGCGGAATCGCGCGCTGGTGGCGCGGGCGCCCCGTCCATTTCGATCTGGCCGAGCGCCTTCGCGGCGTGTCCCTGATCGTCGTGACGGTCGATGCGGCGTAGGCCCGTCACGCGGCCGCCTCGACCCGCTCGACCGCGTCGTGCACCGGTGCGTCGCTGCATGGCGCAATGGTCGCGGCGAGGATCATGCGCTGCCGATTGGCACTCAGGCAGACATCGCTCGCGCGCGGACGAAACACGCGGTCACCGCGCTCGATCGCGCGCCCCGTCAACGCGCAGACCGCCGGCGCGCGTGCGCGGCTCCTGCACCAGATCTGCTCGGTGTATCGCCCCGAACGCGCATCGCTCCATGACACGCTGATCAACGACGACGAAAGGCGCTCGATCACCGCGATCGCGGAAAGCGGCTCGTCTCGCGCGAATGCGCGATCGTCGTCGTCCAGGCGCAAGCCGAGGCGACGCGACTTGTATCGCGTGCGCTGCGCCTGCAGGCACACGTCGCGTTGCTCCAGCGAAGGATGGAGGACATTGATCAACGTGCGAATCATGATGTCTGCTTCAGGCAGTGTCGCCATCACCATTTCTCCCACCGATCGGGTCAGTCGTATGAAAGCGGGCGCACGCATGCCGCCGGCGATGCGCCCGCGCGTCGCTCAGGCGCCGCCTTCCTCGCGCAGCGTGAGCCGGCTGTTGACCGACGTAACGCCGCGCACCTTGCGCGCCGCCTCGACCGCCAGACGATCCTGGTCTTCGCTCGTGATCTGGCCCGACAGCGTGACGCGTCCGGTCGCCGCGTTGCCGAACACCGCGATCGGCATGCCTTCCAGCCCCTTCGTCCGGTACAACGCCTTCTCGACCGTGCGCGAGAACGTGCGGTTGGCTGCCCGCACCGCCTTCTTCGACGTGCCGGCCGCCGGCGTGGACGTGACCGCGGCGTTCGCGCCGGCGGTATCGAGCCGCTCGTCGGCGAACGCGCGCAGGTTGACGCCTGCGATCAGGACGACGGCCAGGCCGCCGGTTACGACGATGTGTCGGAGTTTCATGATGGATTCCTTGGATGTCTGGTATCGAGTCGACCACTACGCATGTGCCGGTGACCTGCATCGTCACGATGCGAGCGGATCGCGCGTGCGCAGCTTCGCGCATCAGGCGCGACGCATGCCGCGAAACCGTCGTCGTTGCGATCCGTGTACCGGTGGATCCAGCATAAGGGGATGTGTCGACGCGCTCCATAGCATCTGCAGGTGTTCGGGGTGATGCATCGGCATGAGGTATCGCATACGTTGGTATAGGCATCCGGTCCGTTCATGTGCATCCGCTCGCAGTCGAACCAGGCGCGCTCACATCGGAAACAGCGGAAGCGTCACCGTTGCCCGCGTTCCGCCGTCCTGCCGCGGCGTCAGCGCGAGCTGACCGTGATGCGCGTCGACGATGGATTTGCAGATCGACAATCCCATGCCCATTCCGTGCGGCTTCGTGGTGAACAGCGGCTCGAAGAGACGCGCGGCCAGCTGCGGATCGAAGCCGTCGCCGCGATCGTCGATCCGGATGCACACCCGGTTCCGGTCCGACTCGCACGTCAGTACGATGACACGCTCGTGCTCGGGCGTGCGCAGCATGGACTCGGCGCCGTTCATCAGCAGGCTGATGATCGCCTGCTGCAACTGCGTGCGTTCGCCGTGCATCGGCAGCGGCGCCGCGCATCCGTCGATCCGCAAACGCACCTTCATCGCGTCGAGCGTGCTTTCCAGGATGTCGGCCGTCTCGCGCAGTGCATCCGCGAGATCGAACTCGGCGAACACCGGCGCCGCCTGCCGCGCCTTCGCGCGCAACGCGCTGATGATGGTCCGCGCACGCACCGCGCATGCGCAGATGTGCGCGAGCATCTCGCGGGCCGCGTCGATATTCGGCACGCCGCGATCGAGCCAGTTCAGCCCGGCGCGCGCGGACGTGTCGATCGCCGTGACCGGCTGCGCGACCTCGTGCACGATCGACGCCGCCAGCTCGCCGTACGCGGTGAGCCGGCCGACGCGATCCATCTCGGACTGTGCGTCACGCATCGCCGCTTCCATCGTGGACAGCCGCGCGTGCTGCACGGCAAGCTCGTCGCGCAACCGCAGGTTCTCCAGGACGAACCCCGCGTGCAGCGCGATCATCTCCACGAGCGCGACCTTCGCCGGCGTGAAGATGCCCGGCAAGTCGCCGTGTTCGAGATACAGCGCACCGAGCAATGCGCCGTTGCATCGGATCGGCACGCAGATCACCGCGCGCGGCTTGCGCCGGCGCACGTAGTCGTCGGTGCGCCATTGGTCGGCCGCGCAGGCATCGCGCAGCACGAGCCCGTTGCGCAGGTGCACGGCGGCGGCGACGATCGGAACCGGCAGTCGATCGGCCGGCGGTCGCTCCCGGCGCGGCGCATTCGGCGCGGTCGCGTCGGCGGCCCGCTCCCAGCCGCCTTCGCGCAGGACCGCGATCGCCCCCCACGTGGCCGCCGCGCCGTGCATCGCGGCATCGAGCAGCGCGCCGATGCGCGCCGCCGGCGGCACCTCGTCGGCCATCGCGCGCGACACGTGACGCAACACGTGCATGTCCGGCGCGAGCAGCGATCGACCCATCAGTTCGTCGAGGACCGGGCTCATGTCGGGACCGGCCGCGTCGGCGGCCGATTTCCACACCGTCCGCGCAGCGAAAGCGCTGCAGGAATCGTCGAGTTCGTTGTTCATGCGTCTATCTCCCGCGTACCGGATTTCGGCCTCGTCCGACCTGAATTCTATGTTTCATGTAGTGAGTACTCCACAAACGAATGTTAGCAGCACTTTCTCGAAATAAAAATGTGAAGATACGTTTACGGTGCGTTGTCCGGCGGCCAACCACCCCCAAACCACAACGATAAAGCATTGATTTATATCGATATTTATCTTTTGTTGCGCACCGCTCGCGAGATCAGTAGAATCCTCACATTCATGTAGCGTTCCCTGTATCAAATTCAAGGAATGCCGCCATCTCGGGTATTTTCATGCGGCATGGCCATGCGGCCGTGCCGGTGTAGGAACGGTATGACTCAGGCAGCAAAAGGCAAGGCGGTGCGCGGAACCGGTGTCCGGGAGGCAGCGGCACAGGAAACCCGCGACAAGATCCTGCGCGCGGCGACCAAGGTGTTCGCGCGCTACGGCTACGAAGGCGGCAGCGTGGAGCGGATTTCCAGGCTGGCGAAGTCCTATGACCGGATGATCTACTACTACTACGGGAGCAAGGAGGGGCTGTTCGTCGCGGTGCTCGAGGGCATCTACCGGCGGATGGACGAGGCGGAGCTCAGGATGGCGCCCGATCCTTCCGATCCCGTCGAAGCGCTGAAGTCCGTGATCCGCTTCAAACTGGACTACTATTGGCGCAATCCCGATTTCATCACGCTGCTCAATACCGAGAACCTGCACCAGGGCAAGCACTTGTCGAAGCTCGAGCGGCGCGGCGAATATTCGTCGCACGCGGTGCAGATCGTCACACGGATTCTCGACAGCGGTGTCGAACAGGGGTTGTTCCGCAGCGGGTTGAACGCACGCGACGTATTCCTGCTGATCATTTCGGCCGCGTATTTTTATACGTCGAACCGTTATACGCTGTCCGCATTCCTCGGCGAGGAACTGAATGCGCCGGATGCCATGCGCCGCTGGGAAGCGTTCGTGATCGACAGCGTGCTGCGGGTCGTCCGCAAGGATGCATCGACCGGCGATTGAATGCGTTGCGTGCCGAGATCGGCGCGCGTAATCATGAAGATTCCCACACCGTCGTGATGAACTATCTTCGCGCCCACACCCTCGACGAAGTACTCGGCGCGCTCGCCGCCGAACCGCGGCCGCGCATCGTGTGCGGGGCCACGGACCTCTTCGCGGAGCTCGCGCTCGTGCCTGCCCGGTCGTCATGGCTGGACGTCAGCCGCATCGACGCGCTGCACGGCATCGCGCTGCGCGACGGCGTCGTCCGGATCGGCGCGGCCAGCACGTGGGCCGCGATCGCGCGCACGGCATGGCTGCCGACGGCACTCACGGAAGCCGCCGCCACCATCGGGCCGCGGCAGATTCGGGTGCAGGGAACGATCGGCGGAAACGTGTGCCACGCGTCGCCGGTCGCGGACGGCATCCCCGCGCTGCTCGCGCTCGACGCGCACGTCGAACTGGCGAGCGTGCGCGGCGTGCGCCGCTTGCCGTTGGCCGAATTCCTGCTCGGCAATCGCGTGGTCGCGCGCGATGCGGACGAACTGCTGGTTGCCGTGCTGTTCGTACAACCGCCCGCGCACGATCGCACGTCGTTCATCAAATACACGAATCGCGACGGCCCGGCGATCGCCGTCGTATCGGCCGCCGCGCGGCTGCGCGTCGATGCCGCCGGCACGATAGCGGCAGCGGCCGTCGCCGTGGGCGGCGCATCCGGCGTCGCGCGCCGGATGCGGGCGCTCGAGGCCGCGCTGGCCGGCCGCCGGTGCGACGACCTTACCGACACGATCGCAGCGGCGCCGCTCGCGGAGCTGACGCCGGTCGACGACTGCCGCGCGACGGCAGTGCATCGCCTTCATCTCGCGCGGCTGGCCGTGTCGCGCGCCTTCACATGCTGCATCGAGGAGAACGCCCGTGGCCCACTCCCCGCCTGACCCGCTTGCCGACGTACGCGATACGACAGCGGACGACAGCGCTCCGGCTCGCCCCGAGCCGGACTGGTTCGAACTCAACGGTACGCGGCGCGGCCTGCCGGCAGACCGCGCGCAGCGGCTGATCGACCACCTGCGCGCCGACCTGCGCCAGTTCGGCACCAAGGAAGGGTGCCGTCAGGGCGATTGCGGCAGTTGCACGGTGATCGTCGACGGCGAGGCGCGCTACGCGTGCCTGATTCCCGTCGCGCAGGTCGCGGGGCGCCGCATCGTCACGGTCGAAGGCCTGGCCGACGGCACGCGGTGCGGCAGCCGCCTGCAGGACGCGTTGCTCGCCCATCAGGCGGTGCAATGCGGTTTTTGCACGCCGGGCATGCTCACCGCGGCGGCGGCAGCGATCGACGCCGGCGAAGTCACCGACCGTGCGAGCGCGCGGGCCGCGATCGACGGCGTGCTGTGCCGCTGCACGGGTTACCAGAAGATCGTCGATGCCGTGACCGAGGTCGGCTGCGGGGCGGCCGCGCGCGGCCGGACGCCCGCGCCGGCCGAAGGGCCGTCCGTCGGCGTCCCGCTCACGCGCCTCGACGGCCCCGGGAAAGTCGACGGCAGCCAGCGCTTCGGCGCGGATGCATATCCGGCCGACAGCCTGTTCCTGCGCGCCGTGCGTTGTCCGCATCACCGCGCGCGCTTCACGTTCGGCGACCTCGCCGCATTCGTCGACGCGCATCCGGGCGTGCATCGCATCCTCACGCACGCCGACGTGCCCGGCCTCAACGTGCACGGCGTCGCGACCCCGTATGCGGACCAGCCCGTGCTGGCGGAGCACGAGGCGCGCCACCATCTCGAAGCGGTCGCGCTGGTGGTCGGCGAGCGCGCGGCGATCGCCGCGCTCGACCTCGATCGCTTTCCGGTGCGGTGGGAACCGCTGCAGCCGGTCCTCGCGGTCGACGATGCGAGGCGTGACGACAGCCCGCAACTGCACGCCGATCGCCCCGGCAACGTGCTGATCGAGGGGCTCGTGCGCCGCGGCGATGCCGAGCGCGCGTTACGGGACGCCCGCCACGTCGTCACGGCCACGTTCGCATCGAGTTTCGTCGAGCATGCGTATCTCGAACCGGAGGCCGGCTGGGCGAGGCGCGTGGGCGACACCGTCGAGATTCATTCGTCGACGCAAGCGCCGCATCCGCATCGCGCCGATCTCGCGCGCATTCTCGCGATACCGCCCGAACAGGTGCGCGTCGTCGCGACCGCGGTCGGCGGCGGCTTCGGCGGCAAGCTGGACATGACGGTCCAGCCGCTGCTCGCGATCGCGGCGTGGCATCTCGGGCGGCCCGTCGCGATGGTGTTCTCGCGCGAGGAATCGATGGCCACGTCGACCAAGCGCCATCCGGCGCGCATCACGTCCAGCATGGCGGCCGATGCCGACGGCCGGCTGCGCGCGGTGACGTTCGACGGCGACTACAACACCGGCGCGTTCGCGTCGTGGGGAACGGCCATCGCGAACCGCGTGCCCGTGCATGCCGGCGGGCCGTACGTGATTCCCCACTACACGGCGCGCTCGCGCGCGATTCATACCCACGTCACGCCGGCCGGCGCCTTTCGCGGCTTCGGCGTGCCGCAGACGACGATGTCGCAGGAGCAGCTGATCGACGAGCTCGCGTTCGCGACCGGCATCGATCCGCTCGAATTCCGCGCGATGAACGCGCTGCGGCCCGGCGACGCGCTGCCGACGGGCCAGGTGCTCGACGACAGCGTGGGGCTCGTCGCGTGCCTCGATGCGCTGCGCCCCGCGTGGCGCGACGCACACGCGCGGCTCGCGACGCTCAATGCGGCGTCGCCGGGGCATCTGCGCCACGGCGTCGGCGTGGCCGCCTTCTTCTACGGCTGCGGCAACACCGCGTTGCCGAACCCGTCGACCGTGCGCTTCGGCATCCGGCCCGACGGCACGATCGTCCTGCACCAGGGCGCGGTGGACGCCGGCCAGGGCGCGAACACCGTCATTCCGCAAATCGCCGCCGATGCGCTCGGCGTGCCGGTCGACCGCCTGCACTTCATCGGGCCGGACACCGCGCTGTCGCCGGATTGCGGCCGCACGTCGGCGTCGCGCCAGACCCTCGTCACCGGTCGCGCCGCCTTTCTCGCCGGCACGATGCTGCGCCGCCGGCTGCTCGCGTTCGCCGGCGCGGCTTCCGATGCGCGCATTTCGGCCAATGCGTGCGGCATCGCCGTCGACGGCCGTCCGCTCGATCTGCGTGCGCTGCCGGTCGACGCGCATGGCTACGCGATCGCGGCCGAGGAAAGCTTCGATCCGCCGACCACGTCGCTCGATGCGGCGGGGCAAGGCACGCCGTACGCGACCTACGCGTTCGGCGCGCAAATGGCGGAAGTCGCGGTTGATTGCGACAGCGGGCGCGTGCGCGTGGTGAAGGTCGTAGCCGCGCACGACGTCGGCAGGATGGTGAATCCGACACTGCTCGAAGGCCAGATCGAAGGCGCGGTCGCGCAAGGCATCGGCATGGCGCTGATGGAGAAGTACCGCCCCGGCGAGGGCAACAATCTGCACGACTACGTGATTCCGACGGTGCACGACATGCCCGACGTGCAGTCGATCTTCATCGAGGCGCCGACGGCCATCGGCCCGTACGGCGCGAAAGGCATCGGCGAGCCGGCGCTGGTTCCGACGGCGGCGGCCATCCTGAATGCGATTCATCATGCAACCGGCGTGCGCATCCGCGAAGCCCCCGCCACGCCGGACGTCGTGCTGCGCGCGCTCGCCGCCCGCACCTCGGCCGCCGCGCTTCGATAGCGGCGTTCCTACCTGGCGAACAAGAACGATGACGACAACGAGACAAGCCGATCAAGCATCGCTGGGCGCCGCACGGCGCTCGTCCTGGTACGCGGAACTCGATCCGGCCGGCAAGCGCGCCTTCAAGGCCGCATTCGCCGGCTGGGCGACCGACGCGTTCGATTTCATGGTGTTCAGCTTCGTGCTGGCCTCGCTGATCGACCTCTGGGCCCTCGATCGCGGCAAGGCCGGGCTGTTGAGCACCGTGACGCTGATCTTCTCGTCGGTGGGCGGGTGGATCGCCGGCATCCTCGCGGACCGCTACGGGCGCGTCAAGGTATTGCAAGGCACGATCCTGTGGTTCTCGGTCTGCACGCTCGCGATCGGCTTCGCGCAGGACTTCGAACAGATTTTCGTGCTGCGCGCGCTGCAAGGACTCGGCTTCGGCGGCGAATGGGCGGTGGGCGCCGTGCTGATCGGCGAGACCGTCGCACCGGCCCATCGCGGCAAGGCGGTCGGCCTCGTGCAGAGCGGCTGGGCCGTCGGCTGGGGCTGCGCGGCGGTGCTCTACGGCATCGCGTTCTCGGTGCTGCCCGAGTCGCTCGCGTGGCGCAGCCTGTTCTGGGTCGGCATCGTGCCGGCGCTGCTCGTGCTGTATGTGCGCAAGCACGTGGCGGAACCGGAAGCGTTCGTGCAGGCCGACGCCGCGCGCCGGCAAGGCGCGGGCCAGCCGTCGGTGTGGACGATCTTCTCGCGTTCGCACGCGCGCCGCACCGTGCTGGCCGCGCTGCTGTGCACCGGCATCCAGGGTGGTTTCTATGCGATGTCCACGTGGCTGCCGGCCTTCCTGAAGATCGAGCGGCACCTGTCCGTGCTCGACACCGGCGCGTATCTGTTCGTGATCGTCGTCGGGTCGTTCTGCGGCTATGTCGTCGGCGCGTATCTGTCCGACTGGTGGGGGCGCCGACGCAACTTCATGCTGTTCTCGGTGCTGTCGCTCGCGTCGGTGTGCCTGTACCTGACGCTTCCGCTTTCGAATGCGCAGATGCTGTGGCTTGGCTTTCCGCTGGGCTTCTCGTCCTGCGGGATCTTCAGCGGGGTCGGCGCATACCTGACGGAACTGTATCCATCGACCGTACGCGGCAATGCGCAGAGCTTCACGTACAACTTCGGCCGCGGCATCGGCGCGCTGTTTCCGAGCCTCGTCGGCATGCTGAGCCATTCGCTGGGGCTCGCGTCGGCGATCGCGATCTTCGCCGGCGCGGCCTATGGCGTGGTGCTGCTGGCGGTGCTGCTGCTGCCGGAGACGAAGGCCCGGTCGCTTTGAGTCCCGGGCGGCCCGTCACGCGAGCGCCGCTTCGCGCAGACGGAACTGCGCGACCGCCGCGCTCAGCCGCGCGCCCTGTTCGTCCAGCGACAGCGCCGCGGCCGCCGCCTCCTCGACCAGCGCGGCATTGCGCTGCATCGTCTGCTCCATCTGGATCACCGCGGTGTTCACCTGTTCGATGCCCGACGACTGCTCGTCGAATGCCTGGCTGGTTTCGCCCATGATCGCGTTGACGCGCTCGACCGCCGCGACGAGCTCGGCCATCGCCGAGCCGGCCAGCGCGACGAGGCCGCTGCCGTCTTCGACGCGTCGCGCGGAATGGCCGATCAGCTCGCGAATTTCCTTCGCCGCGGCGGCACAGCGCTGCGCGAGCCCGCGCACCTCGGTCGCGACGACCGCGAACCCGCGCCCCTGCTCGCCCGCGCGCGCGGCTTCGACGGCGGCGTTCAACGCGAGAATGTTCGTCTGAAACGCAATGCTCTCGATCACGCCGACGATGCCGGAGATGCGCGTGGAGCTCTGCGAGATTTCGGACATCGTCTCGACGACGCGCTGCATCGCTTCGCCGCCGCGCGACGCGATGCCGGCCGCGCCCTCGACGTACGTGCGCGCATCGCGCGCGTTGTCCGCGTTCTGGCGCACGGCCGCCGTCAGTTGCTCGACGCTCGCGGCTGCCTGCTGCAGCGATACGGCCTGCTGCTCGGTGCGCGCGGACAGGTCGACGTTGCCGCTCGCGATCGTGCGCACGTCGCCGACGATCGTCTCGGTGCTCGCGCGCACCTGGCTCACGGTATCGACGAGGCCGTCCTGCATCCGCTTCAGCGCGTTCAGCAGATACGCCATTTCGTTCTCGCCCGGCACGACGACCGCGCCGGTCAGGTCGCCTTTCGAGATTTTCTCGAACTGGTCGACCGCGAGGTTGATCGGCTCGATGATCGCCTTCGCGAGCACGCGCTGCGCAACGAAGCCGACGACGAGCGCCAGCACCGCGACCGCGCCCATCCCCCACACGATTCGGTGGAAATTGACGCCGGCCGCATCGTAGCGCGCCTTCTGGCGCGTGACCTGGAACGATTCGAGCGCGTCGATCGCCGCCTGGTAGGCCGCGAACAGCGCGGGCGGCGCGGTGCGCTGCGTGTCGAGAAAGTTGAATGCGTCGTCGCCGTCGAGCTGCGACAGCGCCTTCAGGAACACGCGGTCGAGCAGCGCGCGACGATGGGTCTGCAGCGTGTCGAACAGCGCCTGTTCGCCGGCGTCGCGCGCGTGCAGACGCGCGTACGCGTCCAGTTCGTCGTTGCTCTGCCTGAGCAGCGTGTGGAGCTGCGCGACTTCGGCCTTCGCGGGCTGGCCGGCGCTGATGATCTGCGCGACGTCGCTCATGCGTTCGCGCAGCACGAGCATGCGCTCGGAGCTGGTCTTCAGGTGCAGCAGCGACGCGGTATCGTCGCGATACATCGCCTCGAGCGAGCCGTTGCCCATGTAGAGGGCCGCGATGCAGGCGCCGACCACCAGCACGAGCAGCACGGTATAGCCGGCGATGGTCGCGAGGAGGCCACCACGGATAGTGAGTTGTTTTCGCATGACGTTCCCTTGAGCCGGCCCGGCACGGCCAGCGGCGGAGGTGAATTCCGGAACACGAACGACGCGCGCCATCGAGCAATGCGCGGCGCGGGGCTGCGAACACGTTAACGGCGCGGGAAACGGGCGGCTTTTATCCGCACGCGACGCGAATCTGGACGATTGCGACAGAGAGAGGCGGATGCAGCACGGCTACCGGCCGTCGCCGGACCTCGAACGGATCTCGTCGGCCGACGGGTCGCGCGGGTGCGCGGCGGTCCGCCAAACGTTTTCCCACGCGTCCTTCACCATCGCCCGCCGGTCGCCGGCATCGCGTCACGCGTCGGTCTCGTAAAACAGGCCGTATTCGCCGTTCGTTCTCCTGATTCGCGCGAACCCCGCTTCTCCCAGATGCATGCCGGCGATCAGCAGCCGTTCCGAGCTGACCCGGTCGAGCAGCCGCGAACGCGTCGCCACCGCCTGCGACGCATCGTGGTCGAACGCAATCGACACGTCCGGCCGCTTGATCTGGATGTGCGGAAAATGCACGATATCGCCCCACACGAGCAGGCCCTGATCGCCGGATTCGAGCACGTATCCGGTATGTCCGTCGGTATGCCCCGGCAGCGGCAGGGCCGTGATCCCCGGCAGCACCTCGCCTGCATCGAAGACCCGAAGCGCGTCGCCGTAAGCGTCGAATACCTGACGCGCGATCCGGAAATTGCCGCGGGCGCGCTCGCTGGCGCGGCTCAGGTTGCCGTCGTCCCGCCAGAATTCGACCTCGCGCCGATGCGCGACCAGCTCCGCATTCGGAAACGCAACCTGTCCGGCCCCATTCACGAGCCCGCCGACGTGATCGGGATGGGCGTGCGTGAGCAGGACGGTGTCGATCGCGGCAGGCTCGAAACCGGCGAGCCGCAAATTGTCCTTCAGGCGGCCGCCCCATTGTTTGATGCCGCCAGCCCCTGCGTCGACGAGAATCGTGCGGCCCGCGCCGCGCACCACGTAGCAATTGATATGCACGGCGGACGGCTGCTGCTGGCCGGCCGCACGCTGCATCCCGGCAGCATCGGCCACGTCGATATTCGACAGGACATCGAGGCCGGCCGTGAGGTAGCCGTCGCTGATCGCGGTGATCGTGAAATCCCCGACACGCCGGCCGGGAAACGTCATGTTGGACACCATGCTTCTCCGGAGTGGCTAGTTTCGGGCGTGAAGGTTCGGCTCGGCATGACCGAAACAACGGATGCGTGCCGTCAGGCCCGTGCGGCGCACGACGGCGCGATCCAGCGCCTCCATGAATGCATGCATGACCGCGGGCGAGCGAAGCGACGCCTCGCGATACCGGATTTCCGCGAAAACGGGATGCCCGCATCCGTGCCGAACCGCCACGTAGATGACGTGGACGTTCCGCGGCTCCGCCTGAAGAACATCCGTACAGAGTTCGATGCAGTCGCCGGAAAGTTCGTCAAGGCGTGCGTCAGGCGGCATGCGCCGTGCATCGATATGGAAAGTCACGTTAGGCATCGCGGGCCCCTTTTGCGAGTTGCTCCGTGATCGGCGCGTACAGGTCGAGGCCGGCCGGCACGTTCCCGGCGACGGGGGCATCGCTCCGCGGCACGACCGCGAGCCAGCGGCGCGCCGGATACCGCTCCAGCGCCACGGCCCGCATGGCCAGCGGCTTCAGGCCCAATCCGATCAACGGGTCGGGTCCGCTGGCACTCAGCGCGAGCAGTTCGTCGGCATCGACCGCCGGCGCACGACCGATATCGCTGTAGAGATTGCGGTGCCAGTCGGTGATGTGTTGCTGCCAGCGCGCGAAATTGCCGCCGCCTTTGCGCCGATACTCATCGCCGGTCAGCACGCCGAGACCATCGATCGTGTGAACGGCCAGATAAACGGGGCAGCCGGCGCCGATCGCCTTGAAACGCTGCGACGTGTGAAAGCCGCTGACCGAGATGAGGGCCGGCAGCTTTTCGAGGCTGTAGAAGTCGTTCCATTCGGCTTCGCCGGCAGGGTCGGCGAAGGTGCATTCCACGGTGTAGATCATCGGATTGTCCTGTGTGACGGATCGGCATCCCGCGCTTCGAATGCGGGATATTCAGTGCAGTGACGTAATGCTAATCTGCTGTTTTCCGCGCAGATATCGACTTAAAGTCAGCCTTCAGTGATATTTGTTCAAGCTGACGGTCGAACGCGCTCCGACCGCGAGACTCCGATGCGACGCAAGATCCCGAGCAATTCCGCGCTCCTGGCCTTCGAGGCGGCGGCCCGACACGGCAGCTTCGCCCGCGCCGCCGACGAGCTGGCGCGCACCGAGGGCGCCGTCAGTCGCCAGATCGGCCGGCTGGAGGCATTCCTCGGCGTGACGCTGTTCGAACGCGTCGGCAACCGGGTGCGGCTCGCGCCCAACGGCACGCGATACGCGGTACAGGTGCGCGAGATTCTGGATCGGCTCGAACGGGACAGCCTGTATCTGATGGGGCAGCCCGTCGAAGGCGCGAGCATCGACATCGCCGCGATTCCGACCTTCGCGACCCGCTGGCTGATCCCGCGGCTCAAGCGCTTTCAGGATCGCCATCCGAACGTCACCGTGCATATCGCCGAACGGATGGAGCCCTTCCTCCTGGCCGGCAGCGGATTCGACGCGGCCATTCATTTCGAACATCCGGCCTGGGCCGGCATGCATCTGCATCCGCTGCTGGAAGAGGTGCTGGTACCCGTCTGCAGTCCGGCGCTTCTCGAAGGCGTCGGCGCGCACCCGTCGCTGGATGCGCTGCCGCGCCTTCACCGGCGGCAGAATCCCGACGCGTGGCAAATCTATGCGCAGGAGACCGGCATCGAGCTGACCAATTCGGCGGTCGGCCCACGATACGATCTCCATTCGATGCTGATAGAGGCCGCGCTGGCCGGGCTGGGCGTCGCCCTGGTGCCGCGCCTTTACGTCGGGTCCGAACTTGAACAAGGGCGGCTGGTCGCGCCCTGGCCCGACGGCAATGCGATTACCAAGCACTTCTGCCTCGTGCTGCCCGAGCCGATCGAATTGAGCGCGGCGCCGGTGCGGGCGTTTGCGGAGTGGGTGCTGGGCGAGGCGGGTTGGTGCGTTGATGCCGCGCCCGACGTTCATCGCGACACGGATCAGGAAAGCTCTTTACGGATGATGCAGACCGATATCGAAGCCCCGGGGCCCGCCGGCCCGCTGCGCGGCACGCTGTTGTCTCCTGCGACGGCCGATGTTCCGGTGGTGCTGATCGTGCCGGGATCGGGCCCGACTGACCGGAACGGCAACAATCCCTACGGCATTCGGGCATCGACCTATCGTTTGCTAGCCGAAGGATTGCTCGATCGAGGCATCGCGTCGGTTCGCATCGACAAGCGCGGCATGTACGGTAGCGCTTCGGCGGTCGCGGATGCGAACGACGTCACGATCGACGACTACGCAGCAGACGTCGGCGCGTGGGTGGCCGCCATTCGGACGCGGACCGGTGCGCGCCGCGTATGGGTGCTCGGGCATAGCGAGGGAGGATGGGTCGCGTTGTCAGCGGCGCGGCAGACCGCCGATATTTGCGGTCTGATCCTCGTGTCAACACCGGGACGGCCGCTCGGACAGGTATTGGCGCAGCAGCTGCAGTCGAACCCCGCGAATGCCGGTGTACTGAGCAACGCGATGTCGATACTCGAATCGCTCGAAGCCGGGAAGACGGTCGACGCGGCCGACATCGGTCCCGCTCTGATGCCGTTGTTCAGGCCGCAGGTTCAGCGGTTCCTGATGAGCGAATTGGCCATCGATCCGGCCGCCCTTCTCACTGGCTATACGAAGCCGGTGCTGATCGTGCAGGGCGCGCGGGATATTCAGGTGGGCGTGCAGGACGCGCAGCGGTTGAAGGACGCCAATCCACGCGCCCGGCTGGCAATTGTCGCAAACGCCAATCACGTGCTCAAGACCGTTCACACGGACACGCTGGACGACAACCTTGCCGCGTATTCGAACCCGGATCTTCCTTTGACAAACGGTGTGGTGGAAGCCATTTCGGCATTCGTTCGGGAGTCGAATGGCGGCGGCCTGGGTCATCCTGCGCTTTCGCAACGGAAAAACGCGCGATGACGCACCTGATTCGATTCCGGGTTCGGCCTGTTTATCACGGTAGCGATCTGCTGGTCGAAATACTCGATGACCACCGCGCAGCCGACTTTCCGGATATCGCCGAGATCCTCCGGGATGCGCTGCATGCCGTCCGGCTCGCGCATCCGGACGGCCTCGACGACCCGCACGTCGCCTTGTCGCAGGACCGCTATTTCAGCTATTGGACGTATGATCGCGGCGACTATGAAATCGACGACGATATCTGGGGCTGGTGTGCCACCGCGCCGGTGAACAACCGGGTCATCGTCGCGGACATCGAGCGGGCGCTGCTGGCGACTGGAAGATTCATCAACGAACCCGTGGATTTCGGCAAGTTTGCGTGACGCAAAGCGATCGCATCCGCCGGTACTTCGAACCGCCGCTCCCCTCCGCTAATCCAGATAGGGCTCCAACACACCCCCGATCCAGTCCATGAAAGCCCGCACGCGCGGCGAAAGATTGCGCCGATGGCGCAGACGCCGGCCGATGCGTCGCCTGAAGAAATGTCGCCGGGCGATCTCGAAACGGCCCGCCGCTATGGCGCACGCGTCGCGATGATTGCCGGCCAGCTTCGTGCCGGCCAGTCACGCGGCGACTGACGCCAGGCTTCTCCGAATTCGACGACCGATTCCCGCGCCGCGCATCACTTCGGAAGCACACCCTTGCTCATCGCATCGAGCTGTCGAACGATCTCCGCGCGCAATTCGGCCGACAGCTCGACGCTGTCGAGCAGTTCGGAAATCCACAACCCGTCGGCGGCGAGCCGGCAGATCATCAGCGTCGCGGCCCGCTCGAGCGGCACCGGGTCGGGCCGCGTCCATTCGCGCATCGGCACCGACCAGCGCGCGCGTGTGTCCTGCTCGGTGATCATCGACGCGACCAGCACGCGCAGCACGTCGATACTCGCAGCCGGATTGGCGGCATCGAGCACCGCGTGCAGATACGCGCGCGCCGCCGCGCCGTCGCCGCGGGAATCGGCCGCCATCCGCTCGGCCAGTTGCGCGCCGAACCGTTCGGTCGCCTGCCCGAACAGCGCATCCAGCAGCCCCTGCTTGTTCGCGAAGTGATATTGCAGCGCGCCTTTCGTCACGCCGGCACGCTCGGCCACCGCATCGAGCGTCAATGCGGCCACGCCGTGATGCGTCGCAATCTCCGACGCAGCCGCCAGCAATTGCGCGCGCACCTGGTCCGGCGCTTTTTTTCGCCGCACGCCGGCCACAGCGGTAGCGGGCGGTGCCGATGATCCTACAGGCGCGCGTGCACCGGGCGTTCCAGCCGGTTCGACAGGCGCGGACACGTCGCGCGGCGTGGGTTCGAGGCGTTTTTTCATGACGCGGATGGTAGCACCGCGCGTCTCGACATAAACATTCCGGCTGGATGGTATGATCCGCCGCATGAACAAGACCGCCCCCTCCCCCTGGTCCGCGCTCGACACGGCCATCGCGCGCGGACGCGACGCACTCGTGCGCCTTCAGCAGCCCGACGGCAACTGGTGTTTCGAACTCGAATCCGACGCGACGATCACCGCGGAATACATCCTGATGATGCATTTCATGGACAAGATCGACGACGTGCGCCAGGAGAAGATGGCGCGCTACCTGCGCGCGAACCAGCGGCTCGACACGCATGGCGCATGGGATCTGTACGTCGACGGCGCGCCGGACGTGTCGTGCAGCGTGAAGGCGTACTTCGCGCTGAAGGCGGCCGGCGACAGCGAACGGGCGCCGCACATGATCCGCGCGCGCGACGCGATCCTGACGCTCGGCGGCGCGGCGCGCGCGAACGTGTTCACGCGCATCCTGCTCGCGACGTTCGGCCAGGTGCCGTGGCGCGCGGCGCCGTTCATGCCGGTCGAATTCGTGCTGTTCCCGAAGTGGGTGCCGATCTCGATGTACAAGGTCGCGTACTGGGCGCGCACGACGATGGTGCCGCTGCTGGTGCTGTGCTCGCTGAAGGCGCGTGCGCGCAATCCGCGCAACGTGTCGATCCGCGAGCTGTTCGTCACGCCGCCGGAGCAAGAGCGCCAGTACTTCCCGCCCGCGCGCGGCATGCGCCGGTTGTTCCTCGCGCTCGACCGCGCCGTCCGCCCTATCGAGCCGCTGCTGCCGAAGCGCTTGCGGCAGCGCGCGATCCGGCACGCGGAAGCGTGGTGCGCGCAACGGATGAACGGCGAGGACGGGCTCGGCGGCATCTTCCCGCCGATCGTCTACAGCTACCAGATGATGCAGGTGCTCGGCTACCCGGACGATCATCCGCTGCGGCGCGACTGCGAGAACGCGCTGGAGAAGCTGCTGGTCACGCGGCCGGACGGCAGCATGTATTGCCAGCCGTGCCTGTCGCCGGTGTGGGACACCGCGTGGAGCACGATGGCGCTCGAACAGGCGCGCGGCGTCGCGGCGCCGGAAGCCGGCGAATCGGCCGGCGCGCTGCGCGAGCTCGATGCACGCATTGCTCGCGCGTACGACTGGCTGGCCGGGCGGCAGGTGAACGACCTGCGCGGCGACTGGATCGAGAACGCACCGGCCGGCGTCGAACCGGGCGGCTGGGCGTTCCAGTACGCGAACCCGTACTACCCGGACATCGACGATACGGCGGTCGTCACCGCGATGCTCGATCGCCGCGGCCGCACGCATCGCCACGCGGACAGCACGAATCCGTACGCGTCGCGCGTCGCGCGCGCGCTCGACTGGATGCGCGGGCTGCAATCGCGCAACGGCGGCTTCGCGGCGTTCGATGCCGACTGCGACCGCATGTATCTGAACGCGATCCCGTTCGCCGATCACGGCGCGCTGCTCGATCCGCCGACCGAGGACGTATCGGGCCGCGTGCTGCTGTGCTTCGGCGTGACGAAACGCGCGGCAGACCGCGCGTCGCTCGCGCGCTGCATCGACTACGTGAAACGCACGCAGCAGCCCGACGGCAGCTGGTGGGGCCGCTGGGGCACGAACTACCTGTACGGCACGTGGAGCGTGCTGGCCGGCCTCGCGCTCGCCGGCGAGGACAAGTCACAGCCCTATATCGCACGCGCGCTCGACTGGCTGCGCGCGCGGCAGCATGCGGACGGCGGCTGGGGCGAGACGAACGACAGTTACATCGACCCGAAACTAGCCGGCACGAATGGCGGCGAAAGCACGTCGAACTGCACCGCGTGGGCGCTGCTCGCACAGATGGCGTTCGGCGACTGCGAATCCGATTCGGTGCGGCGCGGCATCGCGTATCTGCTGTCGGTGCAGCAGGAAGACGGCTTCTGGTGGCACCGTTCGCACAATGCGCCGGGCTTTCCGCGCATTTTCTACCTGAAGTATCACGGCTATACCGCGTACTTCCCGCTGTGGGCACTCGCGCGTTATCGGCGGCTTGCGGGCGCGAAGGATGCGGGTGCAACCACGTCGTCCGCGTCCGGCGCGCCCGCCCCACGCGCAACGGACAGCGCGCTCGCCTGAGCCGGAACCCCGGCCGACACGGCAACACGCCGGCACGCCCGCCGGCGTCCGGCGTGCTCGACACACGTTTCGTCCCCCTTCCCCGCTCACGCGTCGCGCGGCGTCCGCATCCGCGCGAACGCGTCGCGCAAATCCGCGCAGAACGCATCGCCGATCATCGACAGCGGCTGCGACGCGGACGTCACCAGGTAGAAGTGATCTGGCACGGCCGGCTCGAACGGCTTGACGGCCACGCGCTCGCCCGCATACGCGGCCGTCACCGGATCGATCAGCGCGACGCCCGCGCCGTTCGCGACGAACGCGACGATCGTCCGTGACAGTTGCGCCTCGATCGACAGCACGCGCGCCACGCCGGCTTCCACGAAAACGCGGTCGATCGCGCTGCGCGCCTCGAAACTCGGCGGAAACGAGATGAACGGTTCGCCGCGCAGATCGGCCGGCCGCACGACGCGCTTGCGCGCGAGCCGGTGCCCGCGCGGCACGATGCAGCGCATCGCGCTTTCCGCGAGCCGCTCGCCGCGCACGGCCGGATGCGGAACGGGCTCGGCGATCAGCCCGACATCGCACTGCCCCGACGCGACCTTGTCGACGACGGTCGACGCACTGTGCGCGAGCAGCGTGATGTCGACGCCCGGATGCGCGTGCGAAAACCGCGTGACGAGCTCCGGCAGCAGATCGAGCGCGACGGCAGGCGAGCCGGCCACGCGCAGCGTGCCGCGCCGCATCGCGCGGATCTGCTCGGCGGCCTGCGCGACGCGATCGAGGCCGACGAACGCGCGCTCGACTTCCTCGTACAGCACGCGCGCCTGCGCGGTCGGCGTGAAGCGGCCCTGCTGCCGCTCGAACAGCACGAAGCCGATCCGCGCCTCGAGATCGGCGATCAGCCGGCTCACGGCCGGCTGCGAGATATGGAGCTCGCGCGCCGCGCGCGTGACGGTATGACGCTGCATCACCGCACGAAACGCTTCGATCTGGCGAATCCTGAGCGAGGGCGTGGTCATAACATTGGATTATGGATCGTTGATCAAGCTGTATTGGACAGCCCATTTTGCCTGTCCGAACATCGGTTTCGCAACGTACCGAAAGCAAGGAGCCGCGCCGCCATGGGATATAACACGCAACCGCCTGACCCGCGACAACGGAGCCGCGCATGACCGCGCGCCGCTTCGACGTCGTCGTGGCCGGCGGCGGCCTCGTCGGCATGGCCATCGCGTGGGGCCTCGCGCGTCTCGGCCAACGCGTCGCGGTGTGCGACGGCGACGACATCGCGTTTCGCGCGGCGCGCGGCAATTTCGGGCTCGTGTGGGTGCAGGGCAAAGGCGGCCGCTGCCTGCCGTATGCGCGCTGGTCACGCGAATCGTCCGAGCGCTGGCATGCGTTCGCCGCGCAGTTGCAGCGCGAAACGGGCGTGGACTGCGCGTTCGAGCGCCCGGGCGGCATCGAGCTGTTCGAACATCGCGCGGAACTGGACAGCGCGACCGACCTGCTCGAATCGCTGCGCCGGCAGGAAGCCGCGCTGTCGTACGAAGTACTCGATCCGGCGGCGCTGCGCCGTCTCGTTCCCGCGGCATCGCCGTCGCTCGCGGGCGCGCTCTGGTCGCCGAACGACGGTCACGCGAATCCGCTCGCCACGCTGCGCGCGATGCTGCAGGCGTTCCAGCAGTGCGGCGGCATCTATCTGCCGCGCAGCGAAGTCGCCGAGATCCGCCCGCGCGCCGGGCGCTTCGAGATCGACACGCGCGATGCGCGGCTCGAAGCCGCGCGCGTGGTGCTCGCGGCCGGCCTCGACAACGCGCGGCTCGCGCCGATGGTCGACCTGCGCGCGCCGATCTCGCCGCTGCGCGGCCAGATCATGGTCACCGAGCGCCTCGCGCCGTTTCTCGACTATCCGACGCTCGTCGTCCGGCAGACCTCGGAAGGGTCGGTATTGCTCGGCGACTCCGCCGAAGACGTCGGCTTCGACGAAGGCCAGACGCGCCCGGCGATGGTCGACATCGCGCGCCGCGCCCGCACCGCGTTCCCGGCGCTGGCCCATGCGCGCATCGTGCGCGCGTGGGGTGCGCTGCGCATCATGACGCCCGACGGCTTGCCCGTCTACGAAGCGTCGGCCACGTATCCCGGCGCATTCATCGCGATCTGCCACAGCGGCGTGACGCTCGCGGCGGCCCACGCCGATCTCGTCGCGCCGTGGATCGCCGGCGGCGCCGCGCCGGCCGACCTGTCCGCCTTTACCACCGCGCGCTTCGCCGCGCTCACGGAAGCCCGGCATGTTTGAATCCCTCATTCCCGCCGCCGCGATGCTCGACCGCGTGCGCATCCATATCGACGGCACGCCGCACGACGTGCCCGCGCACGACAGCGTCGCGGCCGCGATGCTCGCCGCCGGTTCGGCCGCGTGCCGCACGAGCGCCGTGAGCGGCGCGCCACGCGGCCCGTTCTGCATGATGGGCGTGTGCTTCGACTGCCTCGTCGAAATCGACGGCGTGCCGAACGTGCAAGGCTGCATGACGCCCGTCGCCGACGGCATGCAGGTGCGCACGATGCACGGCAAGGCGAGGCTCGCATGACGCGCCGCCAGTGCGACCTGCTGATCGTCGGCGCCGGGCCGGCCGGAATGGCGGCGGCAACTGCCGCGCGCGCGGCCGGCTTGTCGGTGGTCGTCGCGGACGAGGGCCGCGCGCCCGGCGGCCAGATCTACCGCAACGTGGCCGATGCGCCGGCGCCGCTCGCGCAATGGCTCGGCGCCGACTACACGGCCGGCCGCCCGCTCGTCGACGGCCTGCTCGCCAGCGGCGCGCATTACCTGCCGCGCAGCGTCGTGTGGCAAATCGCGTTCGAGCCGGAACCCGTCGCGATGCTCACGCAAGGCGGCCCGTCGCGCGGCACGCTCGACATCGGCGCGCGCGCGGTGCTGATCGCGACCGGCGCGCAGGAGCGGCCGTGGCCGGTACCCGGCTGGACGTTGCCCGGCGTGATGGGCGTCGGCGCCGCGCAGACGCTGCTGAAAGCGTCGGGGCTCGCGCCGTCGACGGACGCCGTGCTCGCGGGCAGCGGCCCGCTTTTGTGGCTGTTCGCCGCGCAATTGCTGAATGCCGGCCGGCGCGTGCGCGCGCTGGTCGATACGACACCGCGCGATGCGTGGCGCCGCGCGCTCCCGCATGCGCTGCCGGCACTGCGCGGCGCCGACTATCTGCTCAAGGGCTGGCGCATGCTGCGCGCGGTGCGCCACGCCGGAATTCCCGTCTATCGCGGCGCGACCGACGTCCGCATCGACGGCGACGAGCGCGCCGAACGCATCCGCTTTCGCGACGCGCACGGCGTCGCGCAAGCGCTCGACACGTCGCTCGTGCTGCTGCATCAGGGCGTCGTTCCGTCGACGCAGCTCGCGCGCTCGCTCGGCTGTGCGTATGAATGGGACGAGTCGTCGGCATGCTGGCGGCCGCGGTGCGACGCGCGCGGCCGCAGCAGCGTGCCGCACGTGTGGATCGCGGGCGACGGCGCCGGCATCGGCGGCGCGCGGGCGGCGGCACTGGCCGGCGAAATATCAGCGCTCGACATCGCCGTGCAACTCGGTGCGCTCGATGCGCAACGGCAGGCCGCACGCGAACGCCCGGCGTTGCACGCATTGCGCCGCCACCTCGCGGTGCGCCCGCTGCTCGATGCGCTGTACACGCCGCCCGCCGCGCTGCGCCGCCCCGGCGACGACACGATCGTGTGCCGCTGCGAGGAAGTCACGGCCGGCGAGATCCGCCAGCTCGCGGCGCTCGGCTGCCAGGGGCCGAACCAGATGAAGGCGTTTACGCGCTGCGGCATGGGTCCGTGCCAGGGGCGCTGGTGCGGCACGACGGTCGGCGAGCTGATCGCCGACGTGCAGCAACGCGGCGTCGGCGACGTCGGGCACTACCGGATCCGCGCGCCGATCAAGCCGGTCACCGTCGCCGAGATGGCCGACGCCCTCGAACTGTCGAACGATTTTCAGCGCGGCGAATTCCCGAGCTGACGCGCATGCCCACTCTTCCCCACACGAACGGAGCCTGACCATGAAGACGCGCATCACGATTCTCCTTGCCGCCGCCGCGATGGCCGTCGCGTCGCCTGCGTCGGCGAAGGAATGGACGACCATCCGCATCGGCGTCGATCCAACCTACCCGCCGTTCGAATCGACCGCGACCGACGGCAGCGTGAAGGGCTTCGACATCGATCTCGGCAACGCGCTGTGCGCGAAGCTGAAGGCGAAATGCGTGTGGGTGTCGAGCAGTTTCGACGGGCTGATTCCGGGGCTGCAAGCGCGCAAGTTCGACGTGATCCTGTCGTCGATGGCCGCGACCGAACAGCGGCGCCGGCAGATCGACTTCACCGACCGCCTGTACCGCAACCAGACGCGGCTGATCGCGCGTACCGGGTCGGGGCTGCTGCCGGACGCGGCGAAGCTCGCCGGCAAGCGCGTCGCGGTCGAGCAGGGCACGGTCCAGGAAACCTATGCGCGCGAGAAGTGGGCGGCCGCGAAGGTCGAGGTCGTGCCGTATCCGAGCTACGACCAGGCGTACGCGGATCTCGCCACCGGGCGCGTCGACGGCGTGCTGATGGATGCGGTGCACGGCCAGCTCGGATTCCTGGCGACGCCGCGCGGCAAGGGCTTCTCGTTCGCGGGCGGCGTGGTGTACGACGCGAAGATCATGGGCAACGGCGATGCGGCCGGCGTGCGCAAGGCCGACACCGACCTGCGCGACGCGCTGAACCGCGCGATCGCGCAGATTCGCAGCGACGGCACCTACGACACGATCCAGTCGAAATATTTCGACTTCGACATGTACGGGAATTGACGACACGCGTGCGCGCGCCGCGTCGTGCGCAGGCAAGTGGATCCGGTCCGGGTTGCATGAGAAAGTCCCCTTTGGGACACAATCTTCCAATCTTGAGTCCGATAAGGTCTGACATGCTCGACATCCGCCAGCTTCAATATTTCATCGCGGTCGCGGAAGAGGAACACGTCGGCCGCGCCGCCGAGCGCCTGCACATCTCGCAATCGCCGCTCAGCCGCCAGATCGCGCAGCTCGAGGAAAAGCTCGGCCTTACGCTGTTCGAGCGCAGCCAGCAGCGCATTCGTCTGACGCGCGACGGGCGTACGTTTCTCGGCGAAACGCGCGCGTTCCTGCGCCATGCGAACCGGCTCGAATCGCTCGCGCGCCGGCTCGGTCGCGGCGACGAAGGCGGCCTCTGCATCGGCTACCTCGAAACGGCCACGCACTCGGGCGTGCTACCGCGCGCGTTGAAAACGCTGCGCGCCGGGCGCCCGTCCGTTCACATCGCTTTGTACAACTATCAATCGGCCGCGCAGCTCGAAGGCTTGCGCGAGCGCAGCCTCGACATCGCGCTCGTCACCGAGCCGCCCGCGCCGGACGATCCCGAACTCGATTCGACGAAGGTGCTGGACGATCCGATGCTGCTCGCGATGCCCGACGGGCATCCGCTCGCGAAGAAGAAGACGCTCGTCGCCGACGATCTCGCCGCGCAGGCGTGGATCGGCGTCACGCAGCAGGACAGCGCGCCGCGTCACGGCGCGTTCGTCGCGGCCTGTGCGAAGGCCGGCTTTTCGCCGGACATTTCAGTGGAAGCGACCGAGCCGCTCGCCGCGCTCGGCCTCGTCGCGGCCGGGCTCGGCGTGACGATGATCCAGCAGAGCCTGCGTCACCAGGTGCCGGAAGGCGTCGTGCTGCGCGAGCTGCCGTGGTTCAGCTACCGCACGCCGCTGTGGGCCGCATGGCACAAGGTCAATCTGCGGCCGCTGGTCGGAATCTTCCGCGAGATCCTGACCGGCGAGGAAGTCGTCGAGACAGCGGCGAAATAAATGCGCGAACGCGCGGGGCGTCGTTGCATCACGGCGCCTTACGCGCCTGTCGCGAGTGTGACGATCGCTTCGCGACCCTGACTGTCCTCGCGCCTTGCGCGGCTTCCGCTTCCGGTCATCGCCTTTCAGGATCGACGATCGGCCGGCAGCGGCGCATTGGCCGCGATCAGACCTTGTTCGCGCATCTCGCGCCAGAAGTCGGCCGGAATCGCCGCGTTCAGCGCCGCCTGGTCTTCCGCGATCCGCTCCGGACGGCTCGCGCCCGGGATCACCGCGACGGTGGCCGGATGCGACATCGAGAACTGCAGCGCGGCGGCCTTGATCGGTACGTCGTAACGCGCGGCGATCGCCTTGATCCGATCCACCTTCGCGAGGATTTCCGGCGACGCCTTCTGGTATTCGAAGTGCGTGCCGCCCGCGAGCACGCCCGAGCTGTACGGGCCGCCGACGACGATCCCGACGCCGCGCGCGGCCGCCGCCGGCATCACGCGCTGCAGCGCGCGTTCGTGATCGAGCAGCGTGTAGCGGCCGGCCAGCAGCATGTCGTCCGGTTGCGGCTCGGCGAGGTCGAGCACCAGCTCGATCGGTTCGACGCGGTTCACGCCGAGGCCCCATGCGTTGATCACGCCTTCTTCGCGCAGCTTGCTCAGCACGCGGAATGCGCCCTTGCGCGCCACTTCGAATTGCGCGAGCCATTCGTCGCCGTAGAAGTCCTGCGCGATGTCGTGCACCCACACGATATCGAGGCGGTCGGTGCGCAGGCGTTTCAGGCTGTCCTCGATCGAGCGCAGCGTCGCGTCAGCCGAGTAGTCGTTGACGATGCGGTTCGGCCGGCCGTGTTCGAACAGGCCGCCCTTTTCGCCGAGGTCGCGCGCCGACACGTCTTCGATTTCGTCGAGAATCACGCGGCCGACCTTCGTGCTCAGCACGTATTCGTCGCGCGGATGGTTCGCCAGCGCGTCGCCGAGGCGGATTTCCGCGAGGCCGGCGCCGTAGAACGGGGCCGAATCGAAATAGCGGATGCCGTGTTGCCACGCGGCTTCGACGGTGGCCGCGGCTTCCGCGTCGGGGATGTTGCGGAACATGTTGCCGAGCGGGGCGGTACCGAAACCGAGGATCTTGTGGCCGGGCAGCGCGAGACTCATGATTTTCTCCAGGGAACGAGGGAAAGCGGGTTCAGTCTAGGGAAGCGGGTTAAGTCTGTCCAAGACGGAATTCGACACAGTTGAGTCCCGCAAGGTCTGATAGGCCGATTCGCGGCCCGTTTCGATCGCGAGCCGCGGCGCCTGTTCGGGCGAGACGCCCGGCCCGCAACGCGGCCGACCGAATTCACGTTCGATTCGTGACTCGGGATCAAAAATGATTTAGCCCGACAGTCGTTTTTCCGCGACGCCGCCGTACCTATATTGGCTGCACACGCAACGACATCGACGTCGTCGACGTTGGTTGCGGTTCACTCGACCAGACAGGTACCCATGATGAAAACGCTCGTTACTTCCACGCTTGTCGCACTGATCCTTTCCGCACCGGCGCTGTCGTTCGCGCACCAGGCCGACCATCAACTGACCCGCGCCGAAGTGAAGGCCGAAATGGCGCGCCTCGTGGCCGTCGGCTACACCCCGGCGATGGATCACAACCAGTATCCGGCCGCGATTCTCGCCGCCGAAAAGCGTGTGCGTGAAAACGCCGTCGCACAAGGCGCGCCGAATGCCGCCTCGGCCGCGGACAAAACCGGCTACGGCAACGAAGCCCGCACCACCGACGAATCCGGCCGCGCGATGATGGTCAACGGTCGCGACTCGATCTATCGCGGTCATTGAGTCCCGTCGGCGCGCAAGAGAGCACGCCTTTCGATACGCGCAACCGCTCGCCCTTCCCCTCCGCATGGCCGGCCCGGATCGCCTGAACAGGCATTCGGGCCGCGCGTCGTCACTGCACTTCAGCTCCCTCGCCCTGCTCCTCGAAACAGGCTGGCCCGTCGCCGCTGCAGGCAGCGATTCGTGACTGCGCAGTACAAGTTCTTATGCCGCTTCATCCGTTTATCCGCCGCGCGCCGCGCACGATACTTCGCACGGTCCGGCGCCACGCGCCCCACTCGACATTTCGCACGCATATGAACCGATATCCAGGATTGAAGCGCATCGCGCGGCCAGCCGTGCTGGCCGCCGTTCCGCTGGCCGCGCTGTTCGCGTTGTCCGGCTGCCAGTCGGACGACAAGGCGCCGGCCGCGACGCCAGGCGTGATCGTCAGCGCGCCCGTCGCGCGCGACGTCAACGACGTCGACGTCTACACCGGCCGCTTCGAAGCGGTCGACACCGTCGACGTGCGCCCGCGCGTGAGCGGCTATCTCGACAAGGTCGCGTTCCAGGACGGCGCGCTCGTCCGCAAGGGCGACCTGCTGTTCGTCATCGACCCGCGTCCGTACCAGGCGGCCGTCACGGCCGCGCAGGGCGCGCTCGAACGCGCGCAGTCGCAACTGAAGCTGAGCCGGCAGGATTTCGAGCGCGCGAGCATCCTGATCAAGACCGATACGATCGCGCAGAGCCTTTACGACCAGCGCAGGCAGGCGGTGCAAAGCGCGCAGGCCGAAGTGACGAGCGCGCAAGGCGCACTGGAGCGCGCGCGGCTCGACCTGTCGTTCACGCGCATCGTCGCGCCGATGGCCGGCCGCATCAGCCGCAAGCTCGTGAGCGAGGGCAATCTCGTGAAAGGCGGCGACAGCGACGCGACCGTGCTGACGACGATCGTGTCGCAGGATCCGATCGACATCTACTTCGACGTCGACGAGGAAAGCTACCTGCGCTATACGCGCGAAGCGCGAAAAAGCGGCGACAACGCGTCGTCGCGGCAGGTCGCGATCGCGCTGCCGGGCGATGCGCAGCCGTCGCTGACGGGGACGATGGATTTCGTCGACAACCGCCTCGATGACTCGACCGGCACGCTGCGCCAGCGCGCCCGCGTCGCGAATCCGGACCGGCGTCTGAGCCCCGGCCAGTTCGGCCGCGTGTACCTGTCGAGCCGCGTCGCGCACCGCGCGCTGCTCGTGCCGGATACGGCCGTCGCGACCGATGCGACGCGCCGCGTGCTGTACTTCGTCGACGCGAACGGCACCGTTGCGATTCGCCCGGTGACGCCGGGCCGCCTGTACGGCAACCTGCGCGAAATCGCCGCGGGGCTGAACGCGAGCGATCGCGTGATCGTCGACGGCTTCCAGCGCGTGCAGGCCGGCGACAAGGTCAAGGCCGTGCCGCGCGCGATCGAAGCGGCCACGGTGGCCCACGCGGCGAACGGCACGACCGGGAGCGCGCAATGAATCTCGGCCGCCTGTCCGTGCAGCAGCCGGTGCTCGCGATCGTCCTGTCGATCGTGCTGACGATCGCCGGCGCGCTGGCCTATTTCTCGCTCGCGGTCTCCGAGTATCCGGACATCGCGCCGCCGACCGTCGTGATCCAGGCGACCTATCCGGGCGCCTCCGCGGAAACGGTCTCGCAAACGGTGTCGACGCCGATCGAACTGGAAGTGAACGGCGTGGAAGACATGCTGTACATGTACAGCCAGGCGACGTCGGACGGCAGCCTGAACATCACCGTGACGTTCAAGCCCGGCACCGACGTCGACAAGGCGCAGGTGCTCGTGCAGAACCGCGTCGCGCTCGCGACGCCGCGCCTGCCCGAGCCCGTGCAGCGCAGCGGCGTGTCGGTGCGCAAATCGTCGCCGACGCAGCTCGGCACGATCTTCCTGTACTCGCCGGACCAGCGCTACGATCCGCTGTACGTGTCGAACTACGCGATCCGCAACGTGGCGGACGTGCTCAAGCGGATCGAGGGCGTCGGCGACATCAACCCGCTCGGCGCGCGCGAATACTCGATGCGCATCTGGCTCGACCCCGAGCGCGTCGCGTCGTTCGGCCTGAGCCCGGCCGACCTGATCGCCGCGGTACGGTCGCAGAACACGCAGCTCGCGGGCGGCGTGGTCGCGCAGGCGCCGATCACGAACCAGGCGTTCCAGCCGAACCTGATCTTCGAAGGGCGGCTCAAGCGCCCCGAGGATTTCAGCGACATCGTCGTCAAGCAGGGCAAGGACGGCAGGCTCGTGCGGCTGAAGGACGTGGCACGCGTCGAAGTGGGCGCACTCGCGTATGCGACCGACAGCTACATGCTGCGCCACCCGACGATCGCGCTGCAGGTGCTGCAGCAGCCCGGCGCGAACGCGGTCGCGACGATGGCCGCGGTCGAGAAGAAGATGGCCGAGCTCGCCACGGACTTCCCGAAGGGCATCGTCTACAACATCGGCTACAACCCGACCGCGTTCATCGGCGACAGCATCCACGAACTCGTCAAGACGATCTACGAAGCCGTCGTGCTCGTCGTGTTCGTCGTGCTGCTGTTCCTGCAGGGCTGGCGGCCGTCGATCATCCCGATCCTGTCGATTCCGGTGTCGCTCGTCGGCACGTTCGCGGCGATGGCCGTGCTCGGCTATTCGATCAACAACCTGACGCTGTTCGGCCTCGTGCTCGCGGTGGGGATCGTCGTCGACAACGCAATCGTCGTGGTCGAGAACGTCGAGCGGCACCTGTCGGCCGGCGCCCGGCCACGCGATGCGACGCTGCTGACGATGAAGGAAGTCGGCGGCGCGCTGTTCGCGATCACGCTCGTGCTGTGCGCGGTGTTCGTGCCGACCTCGTTCATTCCCGGCATTTCGGGCCAGTTCTTCCGCCAGTTCGGCGTGACGATCGCCGTGTCGACCGCGATCTCGTTCTTCACGTCGGTGACGCTCGCGCCCGCGCTGTCCGCGATGATGCTGAAAGCGCACGCCGGCGACCATGACGCACCGGCGCCGGCATCCCGCATCGCCGCACCGTTCGCGCCGGCGATGCGCGCCGCACGGCGTTTCTCGAACGCGTTCAACCGCGTGTTCCAGCGCCTGTCCGATGCGTATGGCCGGCTGGTCCGCAAGATCGTCCGGATCATCCCCGCGATGGTCGCCCTGTACGCGGTGCTGATCGCCGCGACCGGCTATCTGCTCGTGTCGAGCCCAAAGGGCTTCATTCCCGCGCAGGATCGCGGCTACCTCGTGGTGCTCGTGCGGACACCCGACGGCGCGACGCTGGAGCGCACCAGCGCGGTCGCGCGCAAGATCGAGGACATCGCGCTGTCGGTGCCCGGTGTCGCGCGCGTGCCGGTGTTCTCCGGCGTCAACGCGGCGACCGGCACGAACTCGGCGAACAGCGCCGGCCTGTTTCCGGTATTCCAGCCCTGGCCGGAACGCAGCAAGCAGGGCCTGACGATCGAGAAGATCGCGGCCGAGATGCGCCGACGGCTGGCGAGCATCACCGAAGCGTCGATCGTCGTCGCGATGCCGCCGCCGGTGCAGGGCCTCGGCAGCACGGGCGGCTTCGCGATGCGGCTCGAAGATCGCAACGGCCTCGGCACGGCTGCGCTCGCGAAGGCGACGCAGGATCTCGTCGCGGCCGCCAACCGCACGCCCGGCATGGTCGGCGTCTACACGCCGTACTCCGCGACGAGCCCGCAGGTGCACGTCGAGCTCGACCGCGAGAAGGCCGAGATGCTCGGCGTGCCGAGCGAGGCGATCAACGACGCGGTCGAGACGTATTTCGGTTCGACCTACATCAACGACTTCAACATCGTCGGGCGCACCTACCGCGTGACCGCGCAGGCGGACCTGCCGTTCCGCGTCGGCGCGTCGGATCTCGCGCGGCTGAAGGTACGCAACCGCGACGGCGAGATGGTGCCGATCGGCAGCGTGACGCGTATCGACGACATGCTCGGCGTCGATCGCGCACCGCGCTACAACCTGTATCCGGCCACCGAAATCAACGGCGATACCGCGCCGGGCCTCGGCTCGGGCTTCGCGATCAAGACGATGGAAACGCTCGCGAAACAGGTGCTGCCGCCCGGCATTTCGTTCGAATGGACCGATCTGTCGTACCAGCAGACCACGGCCGGCAACACGGGGCTGCTCGTGTTCCCGCTGTGCGTGCTCCTCGTCTATCTGGTGCTCGCCGCGCAGTACGGTAGCTGGAGCCTGCCCGTATCGATCCTGCTGATCGTGCCGATGTGCCTGCTTGCCGCATCGCTCGGCGTGCGCGCGCTCGGCCAGGACGTGAACATCCTCACGCAGATCGGCTTCATCGTGCTGGTCGGGCTCGCCGCGAAGAACGCGATCCTGATCGTCGAGGTCGCGAGGCAGCTGGAGGCCGGCGGCGCCGCGCTCGTCGAGGCCGTCGTCGAGGCATGCGTGCAGCGGCTGCGCCCGATCGTGATGACGTCGCTCGCGTTCATCCTCGGCGTGCTGCCGCTCGTGATCTCCGAAGGCGCGGGCGCGGAAATGCGCCAGGCGGTCGGCGCCGCGGTGTTCTTCGGAATGATCGGCGTGACGTTCTTCGGGCTGCTGTTCACGCCCGTGTTCTATGTGATGGTTCGCCGGCTCGCGATGCGCAAGACCGCTGTCGCAGCCGTCGCGACGGAGGGAGTGCAATGAAGTTCGTTCGACTCGTGGCCGCGCTGTCCGCCGCGGCCGTCCTGGCCGCGTGCACGAGCGCGCCGGTCGCCACCGTCACGCCGCCGCCTCTGGCGGCGACCTATGCGAACGCGGATCTCGCGGCCGGCGGCCCGGCCGCCGACACCGGTGCGTGGTGGCATGGCTTCCACGATCCGATCCTCGACCGGCTGGTCGACACCGCGCTCGCGAACAACCTCGACCTGCAGGCGGCCGTCGCACGCATCGACGCAGCCCGCGCGGTGCGGATCGGCGCGGCGTCGCAATGGTTCCCGTCTCTCGACCTGAATGCCGGTGCCAGCCGTCGGCGGCTGTCCGCCTCGCAGGCGTTCCCGACCGATACGCCGACGACGGGCAACGCATTCGACCTGAATGCGAGTCTTGCCTGGGAAATCGACATCTTCGGCCGCATCCGTCAAGGCGTGTCGGCGGCCGACGCGGATATCGCATCGGCGCAAAACGATGCGGCGGCCGTGCGGATCGCGACGATCGACGAAACCGTGCGGACCTACGTGACGGTGCGCGGCCTCGAACAGCGGCTCGCGCTGGTCGAAGCCAACGCGTTGAGCCAGCGCAGCACCGAGGAATCGACACGGCGCCTGTTCGACGCGGGCGTCGTGCCGGTAGCCGACGTCGACCGCGCCGCCGCGCAGACGGAAACGACGCTGGCCGAGCTGCCCGCGCTGCAACTGCAGCGGCAGGCCGCGATCCATCGGCTGTCGATCATCACCGCGTCGACGCCGCAGGAGGTCTATGCGCGGCTCGACCCGCTCGCGCCCGCGCCGGTGTGGACCGCCGCCGCACCGGGTATCGGCACGCCGGCCGACCTGCTGCGCCGGCGGCCCGACGTGCGCGCGGCCGAGGCACGCGTCGTCGCGGCCTATGCGCGCATCGGCGTGGCCGAGGCCGACCTGAAACCGCACCTGCAACTGATCGGCGTGATCGGCGCGGCGATCGACGGCTTCTCGGGCGCGTCGCTCGCGCGTTCGCTCGCGTGGATGGCCGGCGCCGGCGCGAGCGCGCCGCTGTTCGACGGTGGACGGCGACGCAGCGTCGTCGCGCTGCGTCGCGCGCAGGCCGACCAGGCGCTCGCCGCCTATCGCACGGCGGTGCTGACGGCCGTCGGCGACGTCGAGACATCGGTGGCCGCCGCCGCCCGCAATCACGGCCGGACCGAGCGCCTCGAGCGCGCGGTGTCGAATGCGCGCGGCGCCTATACGCAGATCAACCGGTCGTGGCGCAGCGGCGAATCGGCGTTCATCGATACGCTGGAAGTGCAGCGTGCGCTGCTCGCGGCCGAGGATTCGCTCGCGCAGGCACGCACCGATGAAATGCTGAGCCAGGTCAGGCTGATGAGTGCACTGGGAGAGTAAGCGCGCGGTTCGGGTTCGACCGATGCGCGAAGGGCGACGGGTTCGATGTCATTCGAACCCGTCGCCCTTTTCACTGCATGGCCGGTGACGTGCCGTGCCGGTTCAGTCGATGCCGCCGCCTGCCTTCAACTGCGCGCCCACATAGTCGAGAAAGCTGACGATGCGCGACGACAGCGTCGCATTGCGATAGAACACCGCGTGAATCGGCTGGCGGAACTCGACCGTGTCGTCGACGAGCAGTTCGACGAGGCTGCCGTCGCGGCGATGCGTGCCCGTCATGTAGTCCGCGAGGCACACGATGCCCGCGCCAGCGAGCGCGAGCGTCAGCAGCGTCTCGCCGCTCGACGCCTGCAGCGCCGGATGAATGCGGTACACGCTACCGTCCGCGGCGCGCAGCGGCCATTGGTTCAGCGTTTCCGGCTGCACGAAACCGAGCAGCACATGGTTCGCGAGATCGGCGACGCTCGCCGGCACGCCGGCTTTCTCCAGATAGGCCGGGCTCGCCAGAATGCGCAGCCGGCTGCTGCCGAGCCGGCGCGCATGCAGCGTCGAATCGCGCAGCTCGCCGATCCGGATCGCGACGTCGGTGCGCTGTTCGAGCAGGTCGATGATTTCATCGCTCGTATGGAGTTCGACCGCGATCGCCGGATACGCTTCGCGAAAGCCCGGCATCATCGGCGCGATCACGTGCTGCATGAACGGCATCGCTGCATTGATCCGCAACCGCCCGGCCGGTGCCTCGCGCTGGCTGACGATCTGTTCCTCGGCGAATTCGACCGACGCGATGATCTCGCGCACGTAGTCGAGAAAGAGCTTGCCCTCCTCGGTCAGTTCGAGGCGGCGCGTCGTGCGGCGAATCAGCGTGGTGTCGAGTTTTTCCTCGAGGCGCCGCAGGATCCGGCTCATCACCGAGGTCGGCTGGTGCAGTTTGTCGGCCGCCCCCGTCAACGAACCGGTATCGGCGATGGTCACGAACGCGAGCATCTCGTCGAGGGTCGTCTTCATGGTCGGCACTCGTCAGCGGTATCAGGGACCGTCACGATAGTGCCCACGCACCCGTTTGATAAGCGGGCGCACGCGCGAATGACAGTTGATTTCGATTCAATAATTCCCGCCGAATAGTGTCCGGACAATCGGGCGTGAAGCGGGAGGCGGTTACCGCCCGTCGCCGAGCGACCCGAGGATCCGGTAGGCAACCTTCACGCGATCCTCGATCGGCACGTTCCCGTTCGCGAGCATCACGATCGCGATCCGCTTCGCGGGAACGAACGCGACGTACGTGCTGAAGCCGGCGGTCGAGCCCGTCTTGTTGATCCACGTCGCGGCGCTCGGTGCGAGCGGCGGCTGGATCGCGCTGGCCGGCACCGCATCGAACAGCATCTTCGGCGCATTGCCCGCGAGCAGCGTCGGCAGCACGACCGGGTACGGATACTGTTCCCAGATCAGATCCTGCGTCAGCGGCCCCGCGCGGAAATAGCCGGTGTGCGTGCGTTCGATCGCGCGCTGCAGGCGCGGCGCGGTCTGGATCATTCCCATGTTCGCCTGCACGAAACGCAGCAGGTCGGCCGCCGTGGTCCGCACGCCGTACGCCGGCTGCCACAGCATGCCCTCCGTCATCCGCACGGGCTTGCCGTCCTTCGTGTAGCCCTGCGCATAGTCGGCCATCCGCGCGGCGGGTACGTCGATGTACGTGTGCGTCATCCCGAGCGCGGGGAAGAGCCGCTGCTCCATCAGCGTCGCGAAATCCTGGTGCATCGCCTTCGCGGTGAGCCAGCCGAGCATGCCGATCGAGACGTTCGAATACTTGCGATGGGTGCCCGGCGCATACTCGGGCCGCCATGCGCGGAGATAGCGGATCAGGCCCGCGTCGTCGCGAATGCTGTCCGGCACCTGCAGCGGCGTTCCGCCGGGCGTGTGCGTGCCGAGCTGAAGCAGCGTCACGACGCCAAACGGCTTGCCCTGCAGCTCGGGCAGATATCTGGCCGCGGGGTCCGCGAGCGACAGTTCGCCGCCTTCCTGCGCGTCCGCGGCGAGCGTCGCGGTCAGCGTCTTGCTGACCGAGCCGATCTCGAACAGCGTGTCGCCCGTCACCGGCTTGCCGGTCTGCTTCGACATCACGCCGTAGTCGAACACGTAGGGCTTGCCGTCGGCGACGACGCCGATCGCCATGCCGGGAATCGCGTACTGCTTCATCAGCGGCGCGATATGGCGCGTGACGGTGTCGTGGAGGTCGTCCTGCGTGACGGCGGCCGCGCGACCGGCGGTGGCGGTCGCGCATGCGGCGACGAACAGGGTCGCGGCGAAGCGTGTCGCGTTGAATCGCATGAGTGCGGTTCCTTTCGATTTCCGATGGTTGCATGAGCAACGGATACGGCGGCGCCGCGCATAGAGGGCGGTGCCGCCGGCCTGTCGAAGCAGGACTATCCGCTATCGCCCAGCCGCCAACAATCGACGATATGTTGCGCGAGGCGAAAGAAAAACTTATGAGGTACGGCGAATGGCACCGCGTCAAAAAATCGACGAAAAAGAGATAAGCCTCGTCAGATCCACGCGCGCTGGCCTGCCGCGCGATTGATTCACCCGCCCGGATTGAAAGTCGAACTCGACCTGCGGGCCGACCTGCCCAAGTGGCACATCGTGCAGCGCGTGCCGTGGATCCCGCCGACAGCTTGATGGTCAGAACGCGCCCGGCAGCGGGCCGCGCGCCGCGCCTGCATGTCACCCCGGTAGCCGGTCGAGAAACGCGAGCATCGCCGCATTGAACCGCGCGGGCCGCTGCAGCGGCCCGAAATGGCTCACGCCGGGCAGGATCGTCAGCGTCGCGCCCGGGATCGTGTGCGCCAAGTACGCCGCATGCTCGGGCCGGATGAATTCGTCGTGCTCGCCCTGCACGATCGCAACCGGCACGGCGATCGCCGCGAGATCCTGCGCGGTGTAATTCGGTTGCGTGCGCATCATTTCGCTGACGGCGGCGACGAACGCGTCGAACTGATCCGGTGTCGCCGACAATCGTGCGTAGTCCTTGCGATGCCGCGCGAAACAGCGGTCGATCAGCGGGCTCGGCGCCATCTCCTTCGTGCCGCCCGGATCCATGTTGCACGCGAAGAAGAACACGCCGGCCGCGCGTTCCGGTGCGCGAGCGGCTAGCACGAGCGCGATGCATGCGCCGTCGCTCCAGCCAACGAAGCGTGCACGATCGACGTGCAGCGCGTCGAGGACGGCCAGCACGTCCGATGCCATGCGTTCGTACGAATAGGGATGATCGTCGCGCGTGCTGCGGCCGTGGCCGCGGCTGTCGATCACGATCGCGCGGTAGCCGGCCGCGAGCAGCGCCGGCACCTGGTTGCCCCAGTTGCCGCCGTGGCCGAGGCCGCCGTGCAGCAGCACGACCGCCGGCCCCTGTCCGTACGACGCGTGCCAGATGCGCGCGCCGTCGTGGTCGAGCCATCCTTCGGCATCGGCGGCCGGCAGCGGCGTGCCGCCGTGCGCGTCGAAGCGGACGAGTTCGTCGTCGTCGAGTTCCGCATTCATCGTTCAGCCGTGCTTGAGAAGGAGACGCGCTTGCGATTGTAATGCGTGCGGCCGATGCCGCCGTGGCCGCTCAGGCCTGCGTCGACACCAGCCCGCCCGCCTGCGAGCCGCCGGATTTCGCGAGCGTCGCGGCAAGTTGCGCGATCGCCGTCGCGAGCGCGGCCGAGATCGTGCTGGCTTCCGCGCTCAGCGACTGCTGTTCGACGGCCGCGGACGGGTCGTCCTTCGCCCGCTGCGCCGCGGCGGCCATCTGCCGCTCCAATGTCGCGAGCTGTTTCTGCAGCCGCTCGATCAGCGCCTTCAACTGGGCGACCGCCGGGTCTTCCGACGATGCACCGGCCGCGCCGGGCGTTTCGCTGGCGGCGCCGGTGGCATCCTTCGTGGCGGTGGTGCTCGACGTGTCAGTCGCTGCGGCGGCACCTGTCGCGCCCGTTGCGCCCGTCGTACTCGCGGCATCCGTCGCGCCGCCGGTCAACGATCTCGCGGCGGCCGGGTTCGTGGTCATGGCGCTGTCCGCGAGCGGGGATCGCGCGGTCGTGGAGAAATCGATCTGCATCGTGTCGGTCCGTGTGTCGGTTGACGAAGTGACATGGCGGAAATCGCCTTCCAGTTCGTTTACGGCATTCGTCACACGAAACTTGAATATCGGGTCGGGTGGATTAGTGCACGATGACCGAAATTGATGGCGAAAGGGCCAGATTCGCGGCATGGCGGCGCTGGTAAAATCGCCGCTTCGCCGGCTGGAGACGCACGTCGGACGCCTCGTTCGGGGCCGATCGCGCGATGCCGCCGGCTTCGACTCCGGCCTGTCGAGGCGCGGCACGCAACGTCTGCCGACGACGCCCTCGCGGCTTCCCGGGTCGCCTTTTCCGTCCGCCTGCATGCGTGCCCCGCTCACCGCCCGAGCGGCGAACGCCGTGCGGCACGCATTCACCTCATCACGCATTCGAGGAACACACGATGGCCCGCATCGGCGCCTTCTGCATCACGACGTGGCTCGCCGCCGCGATTCTCTACTTCGGCCAGCACTCGGTCGCGATGATCGTGCTCAGCGGTGTCGTGGTATTCGGCGGGTTCGATCTGCTGCGTCCGTAACGGCACGGCCGTACCGTCCGGTGCAAGCGCATCGGGCGCTTCTTTCCGCACGCATCCTCGCATGCGCGTCGCCGGTTCGCCCGCTCCTTCATCCGTTGAAGGAGCGCGTGCCGTTCACGGCCGAACGGCCCGCTCAGGTTCCGTCGCCACGAGCCGTGAACAAAGCCCGTTCAGCGCGGCAGCGTCCTCAACGAAGACGGCCCGCCCGTCAGCGCGATCCGCTTGCCCGTATTGCGCAGCTTGCCGCCTTCGACCGCATACAGCGCAAGCTGCCGTTCGACGTTGAACTGCACGATCACGTGCCGGCTGTCGGCGGTAAACACGATGCCCTGCGCGGCTTCGCCGCCCGGCACCTCGCTCACCTTCACGGCCTGCCCGTCGCGGATCTCGAACAGCAGCACCTTGCCGAGCTTGCGGCGGCCGGGGTTGTCGGCCGTCAGGTTCGAGCCGTCCATCGCCTGCACCGCGATCCACCTCCCGTTCGGCGAAATCGCGACGCCTTCCGGCAGCGACGGCACCGTCAGGTACTGCACCGTGCGAAACGGCACGCGCGACACGTCGATCAGCGCGACCGAATCGGCGTCGCCCGCGAGCGTGCCGGTGTAACCGGGCAGCCCGGCGAGCCCGACGTTGCTGACGACGGCCCAGCGGTTGTCGCTCGACACGTCGATCGTGTACGGCGCGACGCCCGTGCTCAGCCGCGTGCCGCTGTCGGTCACCTTGCCGTCGTCGACGTTCAGCACCGCGATGCCCTGCTCGTCGCGCAGCGACACGAGCGCATGCTTGCCGTCGTGCGTGAAGCTGATTCCGGCCAGCCGCTTCCTGCCGATTTTCAGGGTGCCGTCGAGCGTCACCTGCGTGCCGTCGATGCGCAGGATCGACACGCTGCCGTCGACGTTGGCGACGAGCGCGAGCCGGCCCGAGCGGTCGATCGCGATCCCTTGCGGATGCGTGCCGAGCTCGACGCGCGTGATCGCGGGCGGCGCGGTGTCGAGATTCACGACTTGCAGGAACGTGTCGAACACGAGCTGCTTCGCGGCCGTGTCGTAGCGCGTCGGCGCGCCGACGAGCGCGAGCTTCGCGTCCGGCGTGATCGCGACGGCCTGCGGCGGCCCCTGGATGCCGTTCTCGACGTCGATCTGCGCCGCGACCTTCGGCGGGAACGTGCTGGCGTCGAGCAGCGTCAGCGTGTCGGCGGGCGGGGACGGCAGAAAGGTGTCGCGGCCCTCGACACGCTGGTACTTGCCGTCGTTGCCGGACACGATCCAGTCGGCGGCGTGCACGACGACGGCCGTCGTGGCGAGGGTCAGCGCGGCGAGCAGGCGCGCGCCGCGCGGGCGGAAAGGATTCGAATGCATGGCGGTCGGTTCTCCGGATCGGTTGCGGACGCAATGAATTGCCCGGCCCTGCTGCCCGACGGGCCGGCGCCATCGGATGATGCCCGAAAGCGCGCGCGCCCGGCGTCTCGCACCCGGTTCGGTTCCGTCAATCCGTGCGTCGCGTGCCCGACGGCCACTCGACGACGTCGTCGAGCGGATACACCGACCGCGCGAGCCGCTCGTAGCGGAACAGCCCGAAGTCCGAGCCCGTCACGCCGCGGCTGTCGCATTCGAGCAGCGCGGACGAAATCGGCGCGAACACCGGCCGGCAATGCCCGCCGCGCGAAACGGTTCGCGCCGCACGCTGATCGGGAACCCCATGCCCGCGGCGCGGCGGCGTACCGGGGCGGCACGCGTCAGCGCGGCGGCGTGCGGATTTTCCCGTCGACCTTCAACGTGCGCCGGTCGCGCGCGACCTCGTACTCGACCGTCTGCGCGGGCGCGACCGCGCCATAGGATCGGCCGTTGACGTAGACGACGCCGTCGTGCAACTCGATCCGGTCGCCGTTGACCGTCGCGGCGGCGCTGTCGCCCTGCAATACCGCGCCCGAACAACCGGCCGTCGAAAAGCTGCGGACCGACGCGTCCGCCATCGCGGCGTTTCCGCCGCCCCGATCCGCCGCATGCGCGGCGCTGCACGGCGGCGCGTCCATCGCGCCGGCGGCATGAAGCGGCGCCGCGCCGATGCCACTGCCGGCAAGCAACGCGATCGTCATCGGCAACAGCTTGTTCATCGTGATCTCCGTGGTCCGCGGTCGTCGATCGGGGGTCGGTCGACGCTCCGGCTCGCAAGTCGGCCCGCTCCGCCAGTATGCGGCCACTTCCGCACGCCGGGCCATCGGCTTGGGTACCCCGCCGTGCCGCGCTGGTCCTCGCGCGTCGATCCGCCTGACCGCCGGGTCGCACGGCGGCGGCGCCTGCGAAACAACCGACCCCACGTGAAAAATCCGCCTTGCATAAGTTGCGACTCGCAACTATTGTTGATTGCGATCCGCAACTTTCCACGGACAAACCATGGACCTCATCGACGTGCCGGCCAAGCCGCGCGACGCAACCATCCTCGAGCTGCGCGACTTCTCGCGCAAGCTGGTGCGCGAGCTCGGCTTCATGCGTGCGACGCTGGCCGACAGCGACTGGGCGCCGTCGGCCGTGCACGCGATCCTCGAGATCGGGATGACGCCCGGCATCAACGCGAAGGATCTCGGCGCGATCCTCCGGCTCGACAAGTCGAACACGAGCCGGCAACTCGCGCGGCTCGAAGCGGCCGGGGTCGTGGAGCGGCGCGTGTCGAGCGAGGACGCGCGCGCGATCGAGCTGTACCTGACCGCCGAAGGCAAGAAACTCCGCAAACGAATCGACACGTTCGCGACCGATCAAGTGTCGAACGCGCTGCGCCGGATGATGCCGGCCGACCAGCAGGCGCTGCTGCGTTCGCTCGCGCTGTATGCCGATGCGCTCGCCCAGGACAATGCGGCCAGGGCGCCCGTTGCACCCGCCGAGGCGCCTTCGATTCGCGACGGCTATCAGCCGGGCTGCATCGGCGACATCGCGAGCCTGCATGCGCGCTTCTACGCGGAACACTGGGGGTTCGGCGCCTTCTTCGAACAGCGCGTGGCGACCGAGCTGGCCGCCTTCGCGGGCGCGCTGCCTGCCGACGGCAAGGCGCTGTGGCTGTGCCAGGAAGACGGCCGGACGCTCGCGTCGCTCGCGATCGACGGCGACCCGGCAACGGGCGTCGCGCACCTGCGCTGGTTCATCGTCAACGACGCGTTGCGCGGCTCGGGCATCGGGCGCCGGTTGATGACGCTCGCGATGCAATTCGTCGACGCACACCGGTTTCGCGAGACGTACCTGTGGACGTTCAAGGGGCTCGATGCCGCGCGCCATCTGTACGAGTCGTTCGGCTTCGCGCTGACGAGCGAATCCGCGGGCACGCAGTGGGGGACGGAGGTGGTCGAGCAGCGCTTCAGCCGGCCGGGGCCGGGGCCGGCGGGCGGCTGAGGTTCAATGGACCGTCGTCGATCCGGCGGACTTCATGACGCCCGCTACAGAACGGGGACACGACGCGGCGAACGCGCGCGGTCCATCGGCGTATCCATCCGACGAGGCATCGAGCAACGTGACGCTGCTGTAAGCCGATGCCGACCGGGATTCGCCAATCGGAACCGGCTGTTGGCGCGGTGAAGACAGTGCGTCGAACGGAGGGCGACGGAGCTGAACCGTGCCTGCGGCGGTTCGAGCCGACGTACGTTGCCGCCGACGGTCGCCGAATGGATCGATCGCCCTATCGCAGCGCGTGCTCCGCCGCGAACGCATCGTCGATGAACCGGATCACGTCGTCGAGCGACGACGTGCACGTGGCGTCCGGGGCAAGCGACCGAAACGCGCCATCCGGCCCGAAGCAGACGAGCGGCTTGCGCCAGCGCTGCGCGAGCGCGATCTCCTCGGCCGTCCCGTGCCCGCCCGGCAGCGCGACGATCAGGTCGCTGCTCAGCACGTTGACGTAGTTGCGATTGATCGCGTCCGGCGCCGCGCCCGGTTCGCGCCGCGGCAGCGGCGTGAGGATCGGAATGTCGACGAACGGATGCGGATAGCCGTCGAGCGGCACGAAGCCCGCGACCGGATCGGCCCGTGTCGGCAGGATGCCGATCGATCGGCCGGCCCGACCGGGCACGCCGGCGAACGCGCGCGCGACCGCCAGCATCACGCCCTGCCCGCCGCCCGTCAGCAGGTTGAACCCGGCCTGCGCGAGCCACGCGCCGAGCGGTTCCGAAAACGCGAGCCACGGCTCCTTGCCCGAGCCCATCACGCCGATCGTCCTGTTGTTCCGTTGCATCGTGGTTTCCGGTGAAATCGTGGCGGCATGCGCGCGTCCCGCGCTCATTCGAGCTCGACGCCCTTGAGCTCGGGAATCAGGAACACCGTCGCGACCATGTCGAGCACGTAGAGGCCGGCGAGCAGCGCGATGGCCGTCTGGAACGAGTAGTGCGCGGCGAGCGCGCCGACCCCGACCGGGCCGAAGCCGCCGACCGCGCGGCCGATGTTCCACAGCACGTTCTGCGCGGTCGCGCGTGCGGCCGTCGGATAGCCTTCCGACATCAGCGTCCCGTAGCCGCCGACCATCCCGTTGACGAACATCCCCATCAGCGCGCCGGCCCACAGCATCGCCGTCGGGTCCGACAGCCGCGCATACGCGATGACCGTCACGACCGAGCCGAGCTGGTACAGCAGGAACGTCGGCTTGCGACCGATGCGGTCGGCCAGTTGGCCGAACACCCAGACACCGATCATCATCCCGACGACGGTCGCCGCCGTCCACACGCCCGATTTCGTCAGCGAGAAACCCATCTGCTTCGACAGGAAGGTCGGCAGCCAGATCATGATTCCGTAGTAGCCGAAATTCTGGACCGAACACAGGATCGCGATGCCGACGCTCGTGCGCGCGGTGCGGCCGTCGGCGACGAGCATGCGGAACGCGTTGGACTTCGGCTGCGTCGCGCGCCGCGCGAACGCTTGCGGCTCGTGCAGCTTGTTGCGCATCACCCAGGCGAGCAGCGCGGGCAGCACGCCGACCGCGAACATGCCGCGCCAGCCGATGTGGAGCAGCAGCAACGGCGTCACGAGCGCGGCCAGCAGCACGCCGGCCTGCCAGCCGAGCGCGACGTAGCACGACACGCGGGCGCGCTTGGCTGCAGGCCACGCTTCGGCCGCGAGCGCCATGCCGATCCCGAACTCGCCGCCGAGGCCGATGCCCGCGATGGTGCGATAGACGAGCAGATCCTGGAAGCCGCGCGCGAATGCGCACAGGCCGGTGAAGATCGCGAACAGCAGGATCGTCCAGGTCAGCACGCGCACGCGCCCGTAGCGATCGCTCAGCGCGCCGAACACGATGCCGCCCGCGACCGCGCCGACCAGCGTCCATGTGACCAGCGCGCCGCCCTGCCCGGGCGTCAGGTGCAGCGCCGCCGTGATCGCCGGCAGCATGAAGCCGAGGATCAGCAGGTCGAAGCCGTCCATCGCATAGCCGATCGCCGATCCGGCCAGCGCCTTCCACGCGTATGCGCCGACCTGCTCCGCGCCCGGGGCCGACGGCCCGCCGAGCGTCGAAGATTTCATGTTTGCCGCCATGGTGTCCTGTCACGAATGTCCGGCGACATTCTAAGGCCTGTGCCCGCGAACGACGCGGGCGGATGCGCACCGGCCCGCGCTGGCCGGACGGCTGGCGGGAAACGACGGACCACGGCGGCAACGAACGGGGAAGGAAAAAGGAAGGGGAAAGGGAAAACGTCGATCCGGTGCGGCGGCGAGGCCGGCGATGCGCGATCAGGCCGGACACCGGATGAAAGGCGGCAGGCGGGCGGAATATCGCCGTCCGGCCCGCCTGCGCGAACCGGACGACGCCGGATGGCCCGGCGGCGCGGCGGGCTTCAGCCCTGATCGTCCCCCGGCCACCAGGTTTTGGCTCCGCGGTCGACGGCAAGCGTTTCGAGATCCTTGCCTTCGAGCCATTTCGGCCGCGGGCCGCGCCCCGACCATGAGCGGCCGGTCGTCGGATCGTAGTACTTCGCGGGCGCCTTGCGCTTGCGCTGGACGATGTAGCCGAGCGCGCTCAGCACTTCCTGCTGCGAAATCCCCAGCAGCTCGACCTGTTCCTTGAAGGCCGCGAGCGCGGCTTGCTTCTCCTTCTGCTTCGCCTCCGACAGCTTGATGTTCAGGTCCCGAAGTTGTGCTTCGAGTTCCTGCAGGGCCTGGGTCATGTATTCATCCTCTTTGGGCATGTTTTTGCAAAAAGCTCCGATGGCCGAACCTACCACGAAGTTCCGCCGATCGGGGCTGTCAAATAGGTGAATCGTCCACCTGAGCCGGCATGATTTGCGCGATGAGCACGAAACGACGTCGTGCGTCACTGACAGGCAGCACCGGCCGGCAACGGGCGGCGCGCCGCGAGTGGACGGCGGCCGCAAGTGATTCGCCGCACCTGTCACGGGCGCGGCATGGCGCGAATGATAGCAGTGCGCGGGATCGTGTTGCAGAAGTCGCGGGCCGCGGCCGATGCGAGCCGGCGGTTCAGCAGTCTTCGCCGCCGGCCTCCCATGCGATCCGGTCGAACAGCGCGCGCAGCTTCGCGCCGCGCGCCGCGTTCAGCGCGCTCGCGTGCGCGACGCGCCCGGCCAGATGCGCACGGAAATCCGGATGCGCGTCGCGATTCTGCGACGCCGGGCCGTGCCGGATGCAATTGGTCAGGATGGCCTTCAGGCGATCGAACGCGTCGCGCGCCAGGTTCGGATGACGGTTGACCACCACGCCGGCCAGTTGCTGCCGCGTGCCGCGCCGCATCACGCGGGTCTTGCGCAGTTGCAGCGCGAAGCCTTCCTCGAGTGCGATCGCGGCGACCCGGATCTGCAGCCGCTCGATGTCGCGCGCGAGCGCGCCGCCGCCGGAAAACGCGAGATCGTCCGCATAGCGCGTATAGGTCGCATCGAGCGAACGCGCGAGCGCGGCGAGCCGCATGTCGAGCCGGAACGCGCAGAGGTTGGCGAGCGCCGGCGACGTCGGCGCACCCTGCGGCAGATGCCGTTCGCGATAGCGCTGGCGGCCGATCCAGTCGAACCGGTCGCGCAGGTCCGGCGCGAGCAGCCGCGCCGACGGCACGCGATTGGTGCACAGCCCGGTGAGCGTCCGCGCGACTTCGGCCGGATACCCGAGCGTCACGAACAGCGCGTGAACGCGCGCCGCGCGCACCGATACGAAGAAATCCGCGAGATCGAAGCGCACGACGACATCGCGATCCGCATGCGGCGCCGCGAACGACACGATCCCGTGCCCCTTGCGAAAACCGTGTACCGCGCCGTGCGGCGCAACGCGATCGAGCAGCTCGTGCAGGATGCGGCGCTGCGCTTCGCGCAGCCGCCCCTTCGGGATTTCGACGAGCCGGCACCCGCCGCTGCGCTTGTCGACCGCGACGTACGTGTAGTGATGCAGCGGCGTGGCGCTGCCGCGCGCGTCGACGCGCCAGTGATCGGACAGCCAGTCGAGTTCCGGCACGCTCACGCCGAGCCAGCCGGCGAGATCGCCGGGCGTCGGCCAGTGCGGCACGTCGCAGCCGGCGAGCGGCGCCGGCGGCGGCCGCTGCACCAGCGGCCGCCGCACGATGCGGATCACCGCTGGCCGACGCTCGCCATGCCAGGCACGCACGAACGCGGGCGCCTCGGCCAGCACCGCCGCCAGCGTGTCCGTATCGGTATCGGCCCACTCCGCGCCGAAGCGAACGAGCGCGAGGCCCGCGCATTCGTGCACCCACGGCGGCGCTTCGCCGAGCACGGCGGCCATCCGCGCGACGACGCCGTCGCGCTCGGGCGAACCGGCGAGCATCGCCTCGGCAATCGTTCGGGTGGTGTCGCGCAGGGATGAGTGCATGGACGCAGAGGGGCGGGACGACGAGTCAACGTGACTGGTGCTGCGAGGGGTCATGTTGCGCGACGCGCAACGGATTCCCTTGCGGCGCATCGGCGTCTCGATCCGATCCACGGGGTAGCCCCGTAGTCCTGGAACATCGGCTGCCTGTTCCGGGCGTGTGCTTGACCCGCCGCCCCGCGTCGCGACTTTAATGGGCGGCGACGCCAGGTGTCAAATCGAGCCGGACGACGCACGGTGCGCGACGCCGCCCCCGCTTCCCTACATGTTGCCCGCCAGATGAAACCGCGACGCCGGATGCCACAGCCTCACGGACGTGGCGACCTGCTCGCCGACCCACGTGCGGCGTCGCAGCAGCAGACACGGTTCACCGATTTCCATCACGAGATGCCGCCGCACCTGCGCATTGGGCTTCTCCGCGTAGATCTGGAACTCCGCGCGCTGGATCGGCGCCAGTCGCACCATGTAGTGATTCGGCGTCTCGAGCGTGAAGTCCTGCTCCAGATACGCGGGAAACAAGGCCGGATTGACGTAGCGATCCTCGAACTGGATCGGTTCGTCCTCCTCGTAATGCACGATACGCGAATGAAACACGGGCCCGGCGCGCAGCCCGAGCGCCTCGATCGCGTCCGGATCGACGCTGCGCTCGATCAGCAGCACGCGCGCACTGTGCCGATGGCCGCGCTCGGCAATTTCGTCCGCGATGTTGCGGATTTCCAGCACCGTCGACTCGTAATGCCGGCGCTCGACGAACGTGCCGGCCCCCTGGATGCGCGTCAGCACGCGCTCGGCCGTCAGTTCGCGCAGCGCGCGCGACACCGTCATCCGCGCCACGCCGAATTCCTTGACCAGTTCGGCCTCGGTCGGGATCGCGCCGCCGGGCTTCCAGTCGCCCTTCGCGATCCGCTCCACGACGTAGCGCTTGATCTGCTGATAGGCCGGCAATGCCCGCGCCGGCACGGTGTCGGCCGATGCCGACGCCTGCCGTGCGGAAAGTCTGCGTTCCGTTTCGCTCATGCGCCCTCGCCCGAATGAATGTGGGGTGATCGGCCCGTCGTTGGCCGTCGTCACTGCAACGAAGGCGGCACACCCGCGACGATGCCGGCCGCGATCGCGATATCGTCCGCGAGCGGGCGGTCGTCGCGATACGCCGGCACGCGTTCGCGCACATGCCGCCACAGCGCGTCGGTCGATGCGGCCCGCGCCGTTTCGCCCGGCTGCAGATCGTACGCCTGCGCGGCCGCAAGCAGTTCGATCGCGAGCACGCGCGTCGTATTCTCGATGATGTCGAGCGCCTTCAGCGCGGCCGGCGTCGCATGACACAGGTGATCTTCCTGCAGCCCCGACGTGATGCCGCCGTCGAGGCTCGCCGGCGCGGCAAGCCGCTGGTTCTGCGCGACCAGCGCGACCGCCGTGTACTGCGCGATCATGAACCCCGAACAGCTGCCGCCCGGCGCGGCAAGAAACGCCGGCAGCCCGCTGACGAGCGGATTCACGAGCCGGTCGAGGCGCCGCTCGGCGATCGCCGCGACCTGCGCCATCGCCGCCGCGAGGCTGTCCATCGCGAGCGCGATGCCCGCGCCGACCGCATGCGCCTGCGAATGCACGGCCGGCGTCTCGCGCGTGCCGGCGACGATCGGATTGTCGGTGACGGACGCGAGTTCGCGATCGACCACCTCGGCTGTGACGTCGAACACGTCGCGCGCCGCGCCATGCACGTGCGGAATCGTGCGCAGGCTGAGCGGATCCTGCGTATGCCGGCCGCTCGCCGCGGCAAGCATGCCGCTGTCCGCCAGCAGTGCACGCAGGCGGGCGCCGACCTGGCCGATACCGAGCGAAATCCGCAGCGCGAGCGAAGCCGGATCGAAGGCGGCGAGTTGCCCGCCGAGGTTCTCGAAACTCGTCGCCGCGATCCAGTCGGCCCAGTCGAGCAACCGTTCGGCGCGAGCCAGCGCGAGCGCCGCCAGCCCCGTCACGCACGGCGTGCCGTTGACGAGGCTCAGCCCTTCCTTCGCGCCGAGCACGAGCGGTTCGCGGCCGATGCGCCGCAGCGCGTCGGCGCCGCGCAGGCGTTCGCCGCGATGGCGCGCATGGCCGTGCCCGACGCAGACGAGCGCGACGTGCGCCATGTGGGTCAGGTACCCGACCGAGCCGTGCGCCGGCACTTCGGGCAGGCAATCGTGCTCGAGCAGCGCGACGAGCTGGTCGACGACGTCGGCACGCACGCCCGAATGCCCGTGCGCATAGTTGTTGATCGCGGCCGCGATGATCGCGCGCGTTTCGGCCGCGCCGAGCGGCATGCCGACGCCCACCGCGTGACTCATCAGGATGTTGTGCGACAGCATGCTCTGCTGCGCCGGCGACACGATCACGTCGCACAGCGCGCCGACGCCGGTATTGACGCCGTACGCGCGAATCCCGCGCGCGACGATCTCGTCGACGAGTTCGCGGGCGGCCGCGACACGCGCGCGCGTCTCGTCGGCCAACGCCAGCGGCTCGCCGGCCGCCACGGCCGCCACCTGTCGCCAGTCGAGCGGCTGCGCCGCACGGAATACGGTCATGGCGGCCTCAGTTCGTCGTGCGGTCGTGGTGGCTCGACACGAATTGCCGGAAGCGCTCGGAGGTCTGACCGCCGAAGACTTCGTCGGGCGTCCCGTCCGCGTCGACCTCGCCCTGATGCAGGAACATCACGCGATTCGACACGTGGCGCGCAAAGCCCATTTCATGCGTGACGACCAGCATCGTGCGCCCCTCCTCCGCCAGCGAGCGCATCACGCGCAGCACCTCGCCCACCAGTTCCGGGTCGAGCGCCGACGTCGGTTCGTCGAACAGCATCACCTTCGGATGCATCGCCAGCGCGCGGGCAATCGCGACACGCTGCTGCTGGCCGCCGGACAGATGCGCGGGATAGTAGCCGCGCTTGTCCGCGAGGCCGACGCGCGCGAGCAGCGCCTCGGCCTCCTCCACCGCTTCCGCGCGACTGCGCTTCTGCACGCGCAGCGGTCCCTCGACGAGGTTGTCGAGCACCGTCATGTGCGACCACAGGTTGAAGTTCTGGAACACCATCCCGAGCTGCGAGCGGATCCGGTCGACCTGGCGCCGGTCGCTCGGATGCAGCTTGCCGTCGCGCGCACGCTTCATCGCCAGCTCCTCGCCCGCGAGCGCGACGGAGCCGTCGTCGGGTGTCTCGAGCAGGTTCAGGCAACGCAGGAACGTGCTCTTGCCCGACCCGCTCGCGCCGAGGATCGAGATGACGTCACCCTCGTGCGCGTCGAGCGAAATGCCCTTCAGCACATGGTGATCGCCGAACGACTTGTGGATGTTTCTGACCGACAGCGCGACGGGGGCGGCGGTGTTCATCGGATTCTCCTGGAAAGAATGGGCGCGCTCAGGACGCGACGCGCCGGGCATTGCGGGTCGCCGCGGCTGGCGCACCGGACGGCTTCGGCGCACGCAGGTGCCCCGAGAGCCGCCATTCGAGCGCGCCGAGCAGGCGCACGACGATGAAGTTCAGGCCCAGATAGATCACGGCCGCGCAGACGAACACTTCAGTCGTCCGGTAGGTCTGCTGAATGATCTGCTGCGCGACGCCCGTCACTTCCCACACGGTGACGAGGCTCGCCAGCGCGGTCGACTTGACGAGCAGCACGGCTTCGGTCGAATACGCGGGCAGACACTGGCGCAGCGCGATCGGGCCGATCACGCGCCGCAGCAGCGCGAAACCCGACAGGCCGATCGAATAGCCGGCCTCGATCTGCCCGACCGGTACGGCCATCAACCCGCCGCGCAGGATTTCGGCCGTGTAGCCTGCCGTGCACAGCGCGAGCGACAGCACCGCGCAAACGTACGGCTCGCGCAGCAGCGGCCACATGAAGCTCTCGCGAATCACGCCGAACTGGCCGAGCCCGTAATACACGAGGAACATCTGGATCAGCAGCGGCGAGCCGCGAAACACGAGGATATAGGCCCGCGCGAAGCGGTTCGGCAGCCAGCGCGGCGACACGCGCATCGTGACGATCACGAGCGACAGCAGGCCGCCGAGCACGAGCGATGCGAAGAACAGGCCGAGCGTGGTCGGCACGGCCGCCAGCAACTGGCGCAGCGTGTCGACGAGAAATGCGAAATCGATGGACATGCCCGTTCTCCGTCAGTTGCGCGCGAAATTGCGGCGGAACGACCGGCCGACGATCGCCTCGGCCCGGTTGAACACGCGGTTCGACAAGCCCGTCATCAGCAGATACAGCGCACCGCCCGCGACGAAGAACACGAAGTACTGGTGAGTCGAATTGGCGGCGATCTGGCTCGTGCGGAGCAACTCGGCAAGCCCGGTGACCGAGATCAGTGCGGAATCCTTCAGGCTCAGTTGCCACACGTTGCCGATACCGGGCAACGCGAAGCGCAGCACCTGCGGAACCAGGATGCGCCGCAGCACCATGCCGCGCGGCATGCCGATCGAACGCGCCGCTTCGAGCTCGCCCTTCGACACCGCGAGCACTGCCGCGCGATAGACCTCGGCCTGATAGGCGCCCGAGATCATCCCGACCGCGAGCGCGCCGATCACGAACGGCGGCACGCCGATGAAGCCCTCTGCGCCGAACCACTGGCCGACGGCCGTCACGAGCGTCGAGCCGCCGAAGTAGAACAGATAGATGACGAGCAGTTCGGGCACGCCGCGAAATACCGTCGTATACAGATCGCCGAGCAGGCGGGCGGTGCGGTAGCGCGACAGCTTCGCCGCCGCGATCGCCGCGCCGATCACGGCGCCAACCGCCAGCGCGGCGAGCGTCAGCGCGACCGTCATCAGTGCGGCGAGCAGCAGCACACCGCCCCAGCCTTCGGTGCCGAAGCCGAGCATTTCAAGAATCGCCATGCGTGCCTCCCGGCATGTGTTGAGTGGATCCGCTGGATGCGTGCCGCCGCGCGCCGTTCGACGAACTTACGCGACGGCGGCCGAACACGCGCTTACGGCGTGACGTCGGTCTTGAACCACTTGTCGGCGAGCTTCTTCACGGTGCCGTCCGCGAGCGCCGCGCCGATCGCCGTATCGAACTTCGTCTTCAGGTCGGCATCCTGCTTGCGGAACGCGAGCCCTTCGCCCGGCCCCCAGATCGGCCCGCCGAGCTTCGGCCCCGCGAGCACGATCGCTGCGTTGTCCTTCTTCGCGTTGTTCGCCGCGTAGTACGTGACGTCGTCGAACGAGGCGTCGATGCGCCCGGCGACCAGATCGAGATCGCGTTCGGGCGACGTCTTGTACACGCGAATCGACGCAATGTCCTTGAAGCTGTCGTTGATGAATTTCGTGTAGACGGTGCCCGACTGGATACCGATCGTCTTGCCCTTCAACTGCTTGCGCAGCGTGTCGACGGTAGGCTTGTCCGTGTTGGCGTCGCCCGTCAGCTTGACGATCGGCGCGCCGGGCGCGGCCTTCGGCAGGATCTTCGTATCGGTGACGGCGAACGTCGCCGGCGTCGCCGCGTACGGACGCGAGAACAGCAGGATCTTTTCGCGCTCCGGCGTGATGGAAATCGCGTCCATCAGGACATCGAACTTGCCGGCCTGCAGGCCCGGAATCATCCCGTCCCAGTCCTGCGCGACCATGTTGCACTGCACCTTGATCCGCTCGCACACGTTGGCGAGCAGTTCCGGTTCGAAACCGCCCAGCTTGCCGCCCGGCAGCGTGAGGTTCCACGGTGCGTAGCCGCCTTCGAGCGCGACCGTCACCGTCTTCCATTCCTTCGCCTGCACCGGTGCCGCGAGCGTGGCCGCCGCAGCCGCGATGACGCCGATCGTCCTGATTGCCCACTTGATGCGCTTGCCGTTCACGAGATTCTCCTTGCGTTGAAGTTCGCCATCCCTTCGGTGCAGCGAGCCGCCTCAGGAATTTGTCTATACAAGCATGCAAGAAGAAAAACAGCGAGACAAGCAGTGATCAATAAAAACGCGGGAAACGCGGGAAATCCCCTAATTTCAGGGTTCTGGCGTGCATCGTCGCGGGGAATTCCGGCACATGTTTGGTGCAATTCGAGCGAGCGAATCTCAAGGATGACTAGACAAATCCTGAATTCGATCGCGAGTGCGCTCAGACGTGAAACACGTCTGAGGATTGGGACTCGCAGCTGTCTGCCCCGTTGCCGGATGCGTTGGCGACGCGCCGGGAAAGCACGGCCGTACGCTCCACGACGGTTTGGGGGTTGATATGTCGGCTGGGTACCGCGAGCCGCGAAGGACGCCGATCCTACCGCGCCTGAGGCGCGTCGCGCAGCACGGTCCGCAACGCCGTATCGAACGGCGTCGCGTAATCGATTCCGAGCGCGCGCACGCGCGCCGCATCGAGATGGCAGTCGTACGGGCGCGGCGTTGCGTCGGTCGGCTGCGTGATCGGCGCGAGCGACGCGTCGATGCCAAGCGCGGCCGCGATTCGCCGCGCGATGTCGTACTTCGTCATCGGCTCCTCGCTCGACCAATGGCGGATGCCCGTGACGGATTTCCCCGCGAGATGGCGCAGCGTCAGGTCGCGGATGACCTGCGCGACGTCGGGCGTCCAGGTCGGATAACGGATCGCCCATGCGTCCATGCCGACCGCGTCCGCGCCCGGTCGCGCGGACGCGACGACGGCCGGCACGAGGCTCGTGACGGCCGATTCGCTCCAGTCGGCGATCGGGCCGAAGAGCAACGGCAGACGCAGCACGCACGACAGCGGCGAGGCGGCGAGGAGCGCGGCCTCGCCTTCCAGTTTGGTGCGACCGTAGATGTTCAGCGGGTTCGGGGTGGCGTCCTCGCCGTACGGGGCGGCGTTGCCGTCGAACACGTAGTCGGTCGAGATGCCGAGCGTCCATGCGCCGAATCGCGCGGCGAGCGCGCCGATGCGGGCCGGCGCCGCGACGTTGATGGCGCGGGCCGCGGCCGGGTCGCGTTCGCAGACGTCGGGGCGGCGTTCGGCGGCGCAAATGACGACGGCAGCGGGCCGGCACGTTTCGAACAGGCGCTCGAGAGCCGGCTCGTCGAGGACGTCGAGTTCGGCGATGTTTTCCGGCGGCAATGCGAGCAGTTTTGCGCCGGCGCCTTGCGGGTGCCGGATGGTTGCGAGCAGCGTCAGCGACGGTTCGCGGAACAAGGACGCGGCAACCGCGCGGCCGAGCAGGCCGGACGCGCCGATGACGAGGACGGTGGGACGGTCGATCGGTGAAATCTGGTTTGGCATGGGTGGCGCTCGATCACGGAAACGAATGGATTATCGGGCCTATTGGACAGTATGAACGGCTCGCATCCGGTCGGAACATGATCGCCCGCTTCTTCGCCCCGCTTCTTCGCCTCTTTCTTCATCCATTTCCCGCCCGCCAACGGCTTCGTGCAATGCGTGATCCGCGATGCGGATTCCGGCCGCGAGCGCATGCGCTGCCCGCGGTGCCTGGGCACGACTCCGGTTCCGTCGTCGGCACGCGCGCCGCCCCAGCGTCGCCCGCAAAAACGAAGCCCGGCACGCTTGCACGTACCGGGCTCGTGATACCGAACGGAAACTTCGTCGTGCCTTACTTCCGGTCGACCGAATACCGGCCCGGCCCGCTCAACGCGAGCAACAGCAACCCGCCGATGATGCTCACGTTCTTGTAGAAGTTGATCATCGCCATGTACTGCTCCATCCCCTGCAGCGCCCAGTAGCGATGGCCGATCAGCGCGGTCGCGAGCGTATAGGCGGCGAATGCCAGCGCGAGCGGACGCGTATAGAAGCCGATCGCGATCAGCACGCCGCCCACCAGTTCGACCGCCACCGCGATCGCGGCCGCGAGTTCGGGCGCCGGATTCCCCGTCGACGCCATGTACGCGACCGTGCCCGGAAAGCCGTTCAGCTTCTGCCAGCCGAACAGCACGAACAGGATCATCATCAGCACGCGAGCCGCCAGCAGCAGCTCGTCCTTCTTCGACTCCAGTGAAACGTAACGCATGGCAATCACCCTTGAATTGACGGTTTGATGCATCCGCTGCCGCTGCGCGTCGAATCGGCGCGCGATGCCGGCAACGGACCACTCTTCGCGCAGTCGCGCGGCAAGCCAGGTGGCCCGCCGCCGAAGAATCCATCCGGTGACGCCGCGACTGACGGCGCGCGCCGGATCGGTTCTGGCGAAGCACGGGTGCAGTCTACTGTCCCACGAAAATTCATCAATCCGCCGAAACACGATTTGCTGTCTCGAAATAGTGGACAATCGCGGGAGAGCGGCCCATCCGGTGACGGCCGGCCAGTGCGGATGGCGGACGATTCGCTCCAGACCAGCCTCGCCAACTGATACCGGCAAGGAAGAACACCTCTCGCCGAGCGATACATTCGCTTGCTGCTTGGCCTGTTCAATCCGGAGAACGGGATGATCGACGTGCGGACGACCGCACTGGCCGACGATCTGAAGCGTGTCGCGCAGCAGCAGTCGAATCTGTCCGACTATGCCGCGCAACTGACCCGGCAGTTCGTGACGTCGTGAATGACTGCGAATGGCAGCCGCATCGCGAAGCGGCAGGCATTGCCGCCAGCAACGGGAAGGAAATCGCGATGATGGCGCCGCGACAGCGACGCCTCGCGCAAGACGGGTCGTTCGGGCACGCAGCGGATGTGCCGCATGCACGGCACGGCATGCGATGCGATCACGCGCCGCGCTGCTGGCGGCGCGCGTCCTCCGTTATGACGCCGCGATCCGCCGGCGGAAATGTTCGGTACCGGCCACGATCTTGTCGAGTACCGCGTCGAGCGCCCAGAAGCGTTCGCGCACGTCGTAGTCGATCGCACGGCATTTGATCGACCCGAACGTGCCGATCCGCTGGTGATAGAGCTTCGCGAGCGCCGGATAGCCCAGCGCCTCCGATACCGCCGAGACGACCAGGAACGTCGAGAGTTCGTCGGCCAGCGCCGGATTCGATTCGCCTTGCGTGCGCAGCCACTGGTAGAGATCGGGATGGAAGTTCGTGAACACGCCGTTGAAACCGGCCGACCCGGCCTTCATCGCGTCCCACGCGATCGCGGCGTTCGCGTTCAGGATTTTCAGCGGCGACCCCGCGGCCAGCGCGACGCGCCGCTTCACCGTCGCGAGATCGCAGCTCACGTCCTTGAGCATCACGAATCGGCCCGTATCGATGCACGCGCACAACTCGTCATCCGACAGAAGCCGCCGATACGGCGCCGGACATTCGTACAGGCCGAGCGGAAGATCCGACGGCAGCCGCGCGAGCAGCCGGCGCAGATGGTCGAGCAACGCGGCGCTGCCCTTGCGTTGCGGATCGAGCCGGTTGGTCACGAGCACGACGCCCTGCGCGCCCGATTCGGCCGCCGCGCACAGTTCGGCGACCTGCGCGTCGAGGTCGTCGCTGATGTGGCCCGACGCGACGACCGGCACGCGCCCGGCCACGCGATCGACCACGAAACGCGCGAGCGCCGCGCGTTCGGCCAGGCTCAGGAACTGCATCTCGCTCGATTGCGCGACCGCGAACAACGCATCCGAGCCGTGCGCCAGATACCATTCGATGAGCCGCTCGAGCCCGGCGTAGTCGATCGCGCCGGCGTCGTCGAACGGCGTCAGCATCACCGGCACGATCCCCTCGATCGTCACGTTCGATTGCTGCGGGTAGTGCATCTGTTTCTCCTTGCTTCAATGAATGCGGATGCAGGCTGCAAGCTCAAGCCGGCAACGGTCCGGGCGCGGCGTTCGCGGCCTGTTCGGGAATCGGCTTGCGCACCAGCAGCAGGTACGCCATCGCGCCGGCGAACGCGATCGCCGCCGCGGTAAGCAGCGCGGGCACGAACGACCACTTCTGCGCGATGACGCCGGTCAGGATCGGGGCCAGCGCGCCGCCGATGAAGCCGCCGAAATTCTGGATCGCGCCGAGCGACGCGATGCGGCTCGGCGGCGCGGCTGCCGTCGCGAGCGCCCACGAGCACGCCGACGCCGCGTTGGCGAGAAAGATCACCACCGAAATGCATGCGAGCGCAACCGTATTGCTCTGCACGAGCGCGGCCGGAATCGTGAACGCGACCATCCCGAGCATCGCGGCCACCACCGCGTTGCGCCGGCTCACGACCGGCGACCGGCTGCGGCGCGTGACGAGATCCGACAGCCAGCCGGCGACCAGCGAACCGACGAACCCGCACAGGAACGGCACCGACGCGGCAAACCCCGTGCGGATCAGGCTCATGTGCCGCTCCATCGTCAGGTAGCCCGGCAGCCAGGTCAGGTAGACCCAGTTCAGGTATACGGAGCCGAAGAAGCCGATCAACATCCCCCACGTCGTGCCGTGCGAGAACAGGCTGCGCCATTCGACGAAGGTCAGTTTCGGCGCGGCGACCGCGCTCTGCGCATCGGCATCGAGATAACCGCGTTCGGCGGCGGACAGTTGCGCGCGCACCGGATCGCGATACAGCGCGAACCACACGACGGCGACGACGAGACCGAGCGCGCCGGTCACGATGAACGCCCAGCGCCAGTGAAACGATGCAACGAGCACCGACAGCAGCAACGGCGCAAGCGCGGTACCGAGCGGCGACGCGGCATTGAAAATGCCCGTCGGCGTGCCGCGCGCACGCAGCGGAAACCAGTTGCTCACCACGCGCGCGGCCGACGGGAATTGCGGCGCCTCGCCGATGCCGAGCACGATGCGCGCGACGATGAACCAGCCGAAGGTGGATACGATGCCGCCCGCCGCCTGCGCGAACGACCAGACGATCAGCCCGATGCCGAGCAGCCGGCGCGGGCCGATGCGGTCGACCAGCCCGCCGACCGGGAACTGGCACAGCGCATAGCTCCACGAGAATGCCGACAGCAGCAGCCCCATCTGCGCGAGCGACAGGCCGAGATCGCCGCGGATCGCGGAACTCGCGACGGCCAGCGTGCCGCGATCGAGATAGTTGACGATCCCGCTCGCCATCAACAGCGCGAGCGCGATGCGTTGACCGCGCCGAATCCGTGGCGGCGCGTGCGGAACAGCTTGATTGTCGTTCATGTCGATTGTCTCCATGTCACTGTCAGCGGCCGGGTTCGGCCATTCCGTCGGATGCGGAATTCAGGTCTCCATACGGTCGACTTCGTCGCGCGTCGGAATCGATGTCTGCGCGCCGCGGCGCGTGACGCTGATCGCGGCCGCACGCTGGCCGAAGCCGATCGCGTCGTCGATCGACGCGCCGCCGGCCCGCGCGACCGCGAACCCGCCGACGAACGTGTCGCCGGCCGCCGTCGTATCGACGGCCGCCACCGCGAGCGCACGATGGCGGCCGCTCCCTGCGCTGCCGCGCCAGCAGACACCGCGCGCGCCGAGCGTGACCAACACGTTGCCGACGCCCTTCGCGCGCAGCGCATCGGCGGCGCGCGCGGCCGACGCGTCGTCGCCGACCGCGATGCCGGTCAGCGACTCGGCCTCGGTTTCGTTGACGACGAGATAGTCGACCCGCGCGAGCAACGCATCGAAAAGCGGTTGCGCGGGCGCGGGATTGAGCAACACCGGCGTGTGATGCGCGCTGGCACAGGCAATCGCGCGCGCCACGGTGGCGACCGGCACTTCGAGCTGGCACACGAGCAGCGCGGCCCCGGCGATCGCGTCGCACGCCGCGTCGATCCGGTCGGCATCGACGCACGCATTCGCACCGGGCACGACGACGATGCTGTTCGCGCCGCCGTCGTCGACGGTGATCGTCGCCACGCCGGTCGCCGTGCCGGCGATCCGGTGCAAGTGCGTCACGTCGATGCGCTCCGCCGCCAGCGCGGCATGCAGGCGCGCACCGAACGCGTCGTCGCCGACGCAGCCGATCATCGCGACCGACGCGCCCAAGCGCGCGGCCGCGACCGCCTGGTTCGCGCCCTTGCCGCCGTGAACGGTCTCGAACGTCGTGCCGAGCAGCGTCTCGCCCGGCACCGGCAGGCGCGGCGCGCGCGTGACGAGATCGATGTTGACGCTGCCGACGACGGCGATACGTGGTGTCCGTCGGCCGCTCATTGCTGAATGTAATCGCTTACATTTGCGGTCGACAAAATGACCGGGATGGTCATCGTCTCGGAAAATTTCGCCATACGGATCGAACAAGTGTCTGACATAATAGGGAAGCAGCAGTACGAAAGCGCTTACATTCTCGCAGGGTTGGTCGGGAATGCAAGCGGGAGCATCACGAATCGAGGGTAAACAATGACGCTTTTGACGGCACACGGCAGCGGCACGGCCGCCCTCCCCGGAGACGGCCGATGAGCACTCCCCGCGCACGCCGCGGCAGCGGCCGCTCGGTGCTCGGCGACGTCGCGAAACTGGCCGGCGTGTCGACCGCGACCGTCTCGCGCGTGTACAACGATCCCGGCAAGGTATCGGCCGACGTGCAGCAACGCGTGCGCGACGCGGCGCTCGCACTGAACTGGATCCCGAATGCGGCCGGCCGCGCACTGGCGTCCACGCGCACCCACATCACGGGCGCGATCATTCCGACCCTCGACGATCAGGTGTTCGCATCACAGGTCGCCGGCATGCAGACGGTGATGGCCGAGCACGGCATCACGCTGTTCCTCGGCTGCTCGAACTACGACCCCGCGCAGGCACTCGCGCAGGTGCGCGCGATGCTGTCGCGCGGCGTGGAAGCCGTGTCGCTGGTCGGCGAAGCGTATCCAGCGGAACTGTTCGAACTCCTTGCGATGCATCGCGTGCCGTACGTCGTCACGTATGCGTACCGCGACGACAGCCCGCACTGTTGCGTCGGCTTCGACAACCGTGCGGCGTTCGCACGGCTCACCACGCACCTGCTCGACCTCGGCCATCGCGATTTCGCGATCATCATGCAGCCGTCGACGGACAACGACCGCGTGCAGGCCCGGCTGCGCGGCATTCACGACACGCTGGCCGCGCACGGGCTCGCGGTGCGCCCCGTGCATCAGCACGAAGGCGCGGCCACGATCGCGTTCGGGCGGGCGAGCCTGCGTGCCATTGCCGGCAGCGATGCGGCGACGCGGCCGACGGCCGTGATCTGCGGCAACGACGCGCTCGCGCTCGGCGCGTTGCTCGAGGCGCAGGCGCTCGGCATCGACGTGCCCGGGCAGTTGTCGATCACCGGATTCGACGACGTCGCGCTCGCGCGCGAGATCCAGCCCCCGCTGACGACGATGTGGGTGGATACCGACGCGATCGGGCGCCAGGCCGCGCGTGCATTGCTCGACGCGCTCGAGAACGGCGCGACGGGGCCAGGCCATGCGGTCCAGCCCGAACTGCGCATACGAGAATCCGCGGCGGCGCCGGCGCGTGCCGCGCGCCGAAGCAAGAAATAGCGGGCAGCGCCGGCTTACTGGATCACGTCGATCGGCAGCGTCTTGTCGAGATTGTCGTGCCACGCGGTGATCGTCTTCGGCACGGTTTTCTTCCACGCCGGCACGTTCGAGTAGTAATGCATCCGGACGTTTTTCTTCGCGTCGAACACCAGCAGCCCGATCCACAGATCGGTGCCGCGGCGCATCACGATCGCCGCGTTCGTCGTCGCGATGCCGCCCGGCAACGTCAGCCGTCGAACGGCACCAGTTCGTAACTCGTGCTCCGGCCGCCGGACGCCGAGCGACGCAGCATGTGCTGCTCGACGAGCTCCGTGATATCGCGCAGCGCCGTGTCTTGCGAGCATTTCGCGAGGGCGGCCCACTTGGTGGTCGTCAGCTTGCCTTCGAAGCCGTCGAGCAGGCGATTCATGACCTTGACCTGGCGTTCGTTCATCGCGACGCCCGCGCATCGCTGCCAGAAGCGCGCCTTGATCAGCACCGCATCGAGCGTCGTGTGCGCATGATCGATGGCCCGGCCCAGCGTGTTCAGAAACCACGCGAGCCACTCCGTGACGTCGAGCGAGCCGCGCTGCGTGCGCTCCAGCACGTCGTAATACGCGTTGCGCTCGCGCTGGATCTGCGCGGACAGGCTGTAGAAACGCTGCGGGCTTCGATCGGCGCGCGCCAGAACCAGATCCCCGAGCGCGCGCGCGATACGACCGTTGCCGTCGTCGAACGGGTGGAGCGTGACGAACCACAGGTGGGCCAGGCCGGCCCGGATCAGCAACGGCTCGGCCGGCGGCGCATTGAGCCACGCGAGAAAGCGCCCGGTCTCGTGCGGCAGGCGTGCGGCCGGCGGCGCCTCGAAATGCACGCGCTGCCGACCGATCGGCCCGGAGACCACCTGCATCGGCCCGCTCGCATCCGAGCGCCAGCCGCCGACCGTGATCCGCGACAGCCCGGAATAGCCGGTCGGAAACAGCGCGGCATGCCACCCGAACAGCCGCGCTTCGGTGACCGGTGCGGCCGAATGAGTCGTCGCATCCAGCACCATGTCGACGACGCCTTCGACGTGGCGATCGACCGGCGCGAGCGCGCCGATGTCGACGCCGAGCCGGCGCGCAATCGACGATCGCACCGATGCGACATTCAGGTTCTCGCCCTCGATCGCGCTGGTCTTGACGACGTCCTCCGTCAGCGCGGCCAGGCTCGCCTCGTCGCGCAACGTCAGGCCGACATCCGCCAGTCGGCCGATCAGCATGCCTTGCGCACGGCTGACGTCGGCGAGCGGCGCGGCGAGGGCCGGAAGGTCGAAGCGCCATGCCGGCCAGTCGGCCGATTCCCAGATAAAGGTGTAATCTCCGCTCATCATGCGGAGATTATCCACGCATTCGCCGCACGACTCAACAATCTCCGCAAATCATGCGGAGATCAATCGCCCCATTCACCGCAAGGCGGCCGGCTACCGTACCCGGCCCGCCCCGCTCGCCCCCGTCGGCGCCGGCTCCCCGAGCCGTTCCGCAAGAAACCCGATGAACGTGCGCAGCGTGACGAACCCTTCCCGATGCTGCGGATACACCGCATTGAGGGTGATCGGCGACGGCGCATACGCGTCGAGCACCGGCACCAGCGCACCACTGTCGAGCGCCCCGCCGACGATGAAATCCGGCAGCAGCGCGATGCCGAGCCCGGCGATCGCCGCGTCGCGCACCACTTCGCCGTTGTTCGCGACGAGCGGACCCTGCACGTCGAATGTGCGCGCCGCGCCGTCGACGCGGAATTCCCAGCCGACCCGCCGCTCGCGCCCGTACAGCACGCATGTGTGGCCCGCCAGATCGGCCGGCGTCTGCGGTGTGCCCTGCCGCTTCAGGTAGGCGGGGCTCGCGCACGCGATCATCCGCCACGCGCCGAGCGGACGCGCGATCAGCGTCGAATCCTCGAGCGAGCCGATCCGCAGCACGAGGTCGAAGCCCTCGCCGATCAGGTCGACGCGCCGGTCGGTCAGGTCGATGTTCAGCCGCACGGCCGGGTGCGCGGCCAGGAATTCGGCGATCAGCGGCGACACGTGCGTGATCCCGAACGACAGCGGCGCGCTGATCTTCAGCGAACCGTGCAGCTCGGTGCTGCGTACCGACATCGCCTGCTCGGCGTCGGCGATCTCCGCGAGGATGCGCTGCGCGCGCGCGTAGAACTCCTGCCCCGATTCGGTCACCGCGAGATTGCGGGTATTGCGATGCAGCAGCCGCACGCCGAGCGACGCCTCCAGCGCCATCGTGCGCCGGCTGACGAACTGCTTGGACAGCATCAACTGATCGGCCGCCGCCGTGAAGCTGCCTGCGTCCACCGTCGCGACGAAGATCCTCAGGTCGTTGAGTTCCATATTGTCCACTCCATAGCGACAGTCATTATCTCTACAGCGATTTATTTGTCAAATCGATTGACCTAAGATTCATCTCAACGAACGGCCGGGCCCACTTCCGAGGTCCGGCGACTTCAAGGACAGAAATCATGATCGACATCCGTGCAGCAAACCAACGTGGCCGTGCGGAGCATGGCTGGCTCAGCTCCCGTCATACGTTTTCGTTCGCGAATTACTACGATCCGAAGCAAGTCGGCTTCTCCGACCTGCTCGTGATCAACGACGACCGCGTCGCCCCGGGCCGCGGCTTCGGCACGCACCCGCACCGCGACATGGAAATCCTGTCGTACGTGCTCGACGGCGCGCTCGAACACAAGGACTCGATGGGCACCGGCTCGGTGATCGTGCCGGGCGACGTGCAGCTGATGAGCGCGGGCACCGGCGTGCGCCACAGCGAGTTCAACCACTCGCAGGACACACCGGTCCACTTCCTGCAGATCTGGGTCGGGCCGGCCGAAAAGGGCGCCGAGCCGCGCTATCAGCAGACGAATGTCGCGGCCGACGACAAGCGCGGCCAGCTCGCCCTCGTCGTGTCGCCGAACGGCGACGCCGGTTCGCTGAAGATCCGGCAGGACACGCGGATTTACGCGGGCCTGTTCGACGGCGACGAAAGCGCGACGCTGGAACTTGATCCGAACCGCTTTGCTTACGTGCACGTGGCGCGCGGCAGCGTGACGGTCAACGGCGTGACGCTCGGCGAAGGCGACGGCGCGCGCATCCGCGGCGAACACGCGCTGACGATCGCCGACGGCAAGGACGCCGAAGTGCTCGTGTTCGACCTGCGTCCGGTCGAAGTGACGGCCGAATGGGCGTGACGCCCGTTCGGGAAACCGGGCCCCGCCGAAACGCGGGGCCCTTTTAATCGGAGATTCGCAACATGGCCAAGGTTCTCGTTCTTTACTACTCGTCCTACGGGCACGTCGAAACGATGGCGCAGCACGTCGTGGAGGGCGCGAAATCGGTGCCCGGCGTCGAGGTCACGCTCAAGCGCGTGCCGGAAACGATCCCCGCCGACCAGGCCCGCGCGATCGGCGTGAAGGTCGATCAGGCCGCGCCGGTCGCCACGGTGGACGAACTCGCCGACTACGACGCGATCATCTTCGGCACGCCGACCCGCTTCGGCAACATGGCCGGGCAGATGCGCACGTTCCTCGACCAGACCGGCGGCCTGTGGATGAAAGGCGCGCTCGTCGGCAAGATCGGCAGCGTGTTCGCGTCGACCGGCACGCAGCACGGCGGCCAGGAAACGACGATCACGTCGTTCCACACGACGCTGCTGCATCACGGGATGGTGATCGTGGGCGTGCCGTATGCGTGCAGCGGGCTCGTCAACATGAACGAAATCACCGGCGGCACACCGTACGGCGCGACGACGCTCGCCGGCGCGGACGGCAGCCGCCAGCCGAGCGCGAACGAACTCGACATCGCGCGCTACCAGGGCAAGCACGTGGCGGAACTCGCGAGCAAGCTCGCGTCGTAACGCGGCGGCGTCGCGCCTCCCGAGTCGCGCCCACGAACGAACGGCGCCGGTTCGACCGGCGCCGTTCGTGCTGTGCGACGCTGTCGACCGTTACTGGCCCGAAGCCGGCGCGGCCGGCGCCGCCTTCGTCGCGGGCGCCTTCTGCACCGCGTTCTGCGGATAGTTGCTCTGGTCGCCGGTCAACCGGTAGCCGCTGCCGGTGCCGATCGCCTTCAGGTCCGACGCGTGCCGCGCGCGGGCCGCCTTGCGCGCCGCCTTCTTCTGCGCCTTGTCGAGCTGCTTCTGCGTCGGCGCGGGCGCAGCGTCCTGCGCGTATGCCGCCGGCGCGGCGGTCAACAACAGACCGAACGACGCCGCTGCTGCTACTGCCACCGAAACCACGCGAGACTGCTTCATGACCGATCTCCTTGTCGATTGTTGAGTGTGGGTCGGACACCGGCGCGCACGCGACGGCCTGCGACAACGGCACCGATGCAACGTTAGCCGATCGCTGCGCAAATGTCCGTGTGCGTTCCTGAATTCTTCTGATAACGCCAACGATACATGCGTACCGAATGCGCCGCGCGTTCGGCCTGTCGTGCGCGCCATCGGGGAAACCGATAGCCCGTGGCCCGCCGGCGCTCAGATCCAGCGCGACAGCACCGGCAACAGGATCGGCACGACGAATGCCGTCAGCACGCCGTTCAGCCCCATCCCGAGGCCGGCGAACGCACCGGCTTCCTCGCTGACCTGGAACGCGCGCGCGGTGCCGATCCCGTGCGACGCGACGCCGAGCGCGAAACCGCGCACGGCCGGCTCGTCGACCCGCAGCAGATTGAGGATGCCGCGCGCGCACACCGCGCCGAAGATCCCGGTCGAGATCACGAGCACGGCGGTGAGCGACGGAATGCCGCCGATCTCGGCGGCGACGGCCATCGCGATCGGCGTCGTCGCCGATTTCGGCGCGAGCGACGCGATCGTCTGGTGCGACGCCCCGAACAGCGCGGCGATGCCGACCGCCGACACGATCGCGGTCAGCGAGCCCGCGAGCAGGCCGACGAGCAGCGGCAGCGCGGCGCGCCGCAGCTTCGACCACTGGCGGTACAGCGGCAGCGCGAGCGCGACGGTCGCGGGGCCGAGCAGGAAATGGACGAACTGCGCGCCTTCGAAATACGTGGAATACGGCGTATGCGTGAGCGTCAGCAGCACGACGATCATCGCGACCGCGATCAGCACCGGATTCGCGAGCGGATTGAAACGCGCCCGCGCATAGACGGCCTGCGCGAACAGATACGCGACCAGCGTGATGGTCAGGCCGAGCAGCGGGCTCGCGGCGAGATAAACCCAGATCGCGCCGAGTTTCGGGAAGGCCGTCATTGCGCGCCCTCCGCGGTGCCGCCCGCGCGGCGCTGGCGCCGCAGCAGCGCGCGCGTGACGAGGGCCGTCACCGCGATCGCGAGCGTGGTGCTGACGGCCAGCGCGACGACGACCGAGACCGCGTCGCCGCGCACGCGGTCGGCCGACACCATGATGCCGACGCCGGCCGGCACGAACAGCAGCGAGAGATGGCGCAGCAGCTCGAGCGCGGTCGGCTCGATCGCGTCGGCCGCCTGCGGGCGCAGCATCACGAAGCCGAACAGCAGCAGCATGCCGATCACGGGGCCCGGCACCGGCAGGCCGAACAGATAGGACACGCCTTCCCCGAGACACTGGAAGATCAGCAAGACCGCGAACGCCTGCAACATGAACCGCTTCTCCCGAACGTGGCCGCGCTAGCGTACGGCTGCACGGCCGATGGGCCGGCGGCTTGCGACGCCGGCATGAACGATACGCGCGATCGTACCAACAATGCCGGCGGCGCGGGCGCGGTCGTGCGATGGCGCGCTCGCCATGCAGCCGTTTCGCACGACGCGCTGCCGGTATGGGCGACACCCCCCATGCAAAAAACGGCGGGCACCTGCCCGCCGTCCTGTCGCTCAGCTTCGAACGCCTGCCGATCGCGTTACTTCAACCGCGTCGCGATTTCGTTGGCCATCGCCTTCGTCGCGGCTTTCGTCGGCGCATCGTCGGCCAGCGCGTTCAGCAAACCGAAGTCGTGAATCGTGCCGTCGTAGCGCGTGGTCGTCGCGTCCACGCCGGCCGCGTCGAGCTTGCGGCCGTACGCCTCGCCTTCGTCACGCAACACGTCGAACTGCGCGACCTGGATCAGCGCGGGCGGCAGCCCCTTCAACTGCGCGACGCTCGCGCGCAGCGGCGACGCATAGATCTCGTTGCGTTGCGCTTCGTTCTTCGTATAGGCGTCCCAGAACCACTTCATCATCGGCCGCGTCAGGAAGTGGCCCTGCTGGTACGCGTTGTACGAGCCCGTGTTGAAGTTGTGGTCCGTGACCGGCCACATCAGCCCCTGGAAGCGGATCGCGGGGCCGCCCTTGTCCTTCGCCATCAGCGCGACGACGGCCGACATGTTCCCGCCGACGCTGTTGCCGACCACCGCGAGGCGGCTGCCGTCGACGCCGATCTCCGCGCCGTGCGCGGCCACCCATTTCGTCGCCGCATACGCCTGGTTGATCGCGACCGGGTAACGCGCTTCCGGCGACGGCGTGTAGTTCACGAACACCGCGACGGCGCCCGACTGCACGACGAGATCGCGCACGAGGCGCTCGTGCGTCGGGAAATCGCCGAGCACCCAGCCGCCGCCGTGGATGAACACGAATACCGGCGGCGTGCCCGTCACGCCTTGCGGGCGCACGATCGTGACGGGCACCGACAGGCCGTCCTGTTCGATCGTACGATTGGACACGTCGATGCCGGACAGATCGACCTTCACGCCGTTCTGCGCGTCGACCAGCACCTGGCGCGCCTTCGCGGGGCTCAGCGTTTCGAGCCCCGGGCCCTTCTGGCCGTTCAGCGCGGCGAGGAACGCGCTCGTCTTCGCATCAGGACCGACGGCATCGGCGCCCGCGGCGAACGCGGCAGGTGCGGTGGACAGTGCGGCTGCCACGGCGGCAGCGATCAACAGCGGCTTGACGATCTTCATGGTGCAACTCCTTGGTCGAATCTTCGAATGGCGATGGATGGTTGGCACTGCGATTGATCAGACGAGCGTGAGCGTGACGTCGATGTTGCCGCGCGTCGCGTTCGAGTACGGGCAGACGACGTGCGCGCGGTCGATCAGCGTTTGCGCGACATCACGATCGAGGCCCGGCAGCGAGATCTTCAGTTCGACTTCGATGCCGAAGCCGTTCGGGATCGCGCCGATGCCGACGCTGCCTTCGATCGACGCGTCCGCGGGGATCGCAATCTTGTCGCGCGCCGCGACGAACTTCATCGCGCCGATGAAACACGCGCTGTAGCCGGCGGCGAACAGTTGCTCGGGGTTCGCGCCCGCACCGCCCGCGCCGCCGAGTTCGCGCGGCGTGGTCAGCTTCAGGTCGAGACCGCTTTCGGGCACCGTCGCACGGCCGTCGCGGCCGCCGGTGGCTTTTGCATGGGCGCGGTACAGCACTTTTTCGATCGACATGACAGACTCCTTTTCCATAAATGAATGAAACAGCCTTCGAACCGGGGGTCCGCGTGCCGGCGGCTTCTCCGCCGGCATCGCGCTTATTTATCTATTCATAGATAGATAAACATCCCCAAAAAATGCAGGCGGAAGATCCACCTGCGCCAATCATCTATCTACTACATGATAGATAACGTGATCCAATAAAAGGCGGCGAACCGCCCGACTGCTTGCGCCGTCCGTCAGGACCGCGTTTTCCAGACGGCCTCGACATCCTCGAGACGCGCCCGCGTGTGAAACAGCCGGCTGGCCAGCACGCTGCCCTGGAACGCCGCGTACAGCGTGCGCGCCGCGGTTTCTGGCTCGCCGCTGAACTGCAGCGTGCCTTCCTTCGCGCCTTGGGCCAACAATGCCGTGAGCCAGCGCTCGTTGGCCGTGAAGAACGCCTGCACGGCCTGCCGCACGTTCTCCGGCAACGTTTCGATGTCGGACGCGAGCATCCCGCACAGGCAGATCAGGTTGCCGTCGCCGAGCGTGCGACCGAACATCTTCGTGTACAAGCTCAGCTTCACGTCGGCCGGCAATGCCGGATCGATCGCCCGCACGGCCGCGAGGACTTCGTCGCTGTAGGCCGCCACCGCTTCCAGCACGAGATCGTCCTTCGACGGGAAGTAGTAGTGGATGCTCGACGTCTTCACGCCCACCAGGTCGGACAGGTCTCGATAGCTGAAGCCGTTGTAACCGCGCTGCATCATCAGTGTGATCGCGTGGTCGAGAATCTGTTCGCGGACGGTCGGTTTTGTTTCCATGGGTCGAACTTTATCTACTCATAGATAGATAGTCAAGCATTTTTTTAAGGGCGTGATGGCCCCTCCTTCGAGCCCGACGCGCAAGTCCGGCGCCGTTCGCCTGGCCGGCGCGGCTTACAACCGGCCTGCAGCACGGTCGAATCGATGCGACACTTGAAACCGGGCCACGCGATCGCAACGTCCATCCCCGGGACGGACGTGCCGGCGCACGATGACCGCATCCCATCCGGCCCCGCCATCATCGGCCCACCCGCTGCGTCGGGCCGCACAAGGAGAACAAGTCGATGTATTCGTGGTTCGAACGGCGCCTGCCGACTTTCCCGCTCGAAGATCCCGTCACGCCGCCGAAGGGATTCTTCTCGTTCGTCTGGGCGTGCACGAAAGGCGCGCGCGGCTGGATCCTGCTGATCGCGCTGACGTCGGCCGCATTGGCCGCGTACGAAGCCGCGCTGTTCGCGATGATGGGGCACGTCGTCGACTGGCTGTCGTCGTCGACACCGGCCGACTTCGGCGGCCACCACTTCGGCACGCTCGCCGGTTTCGCGGCGATCCTCGCCGGCAGCGCGCTGCTGATCGCGCTGCATACGATGGTCAAGCACCAGGTGCTCGCGATCAACTTCCCGATGCGGCTGCGCTGGCTGTTTCACCGGCTGATGCTCGACCAGAGCCTGTCGTTCTACGCGAACGAATTCGCAGGCCGCGTGACGACCAAGATCATGCAGACCGCGCTCGCGGTACGCGACGCGCTGTTCATGTCGGTCGACGTCGTGATCGGCGTCACCGCGTACCTGATCGGCATCCTCGTGCTCGCCGCGAGCTTCGACTGGCGGCTGATGATTCCGCTCGCGCTGTGGGCGCTCGGCTACGGCGCGGCGTGCGCGTATTTCGTGCCGCGCCTCGGTGCGGTCGGCAGCCGGCAGGCCGACGCGCGCGCGCTGATGACGGGCCGCATCACCGACGCGTATTCGAACATCACGACCGTGAAGCTGTTCTCGCATACGCGGCGCGAAGCCGACCATGCGCGGCGCGCGATGGAAGCGTTCAAGGCGACCGGCGATGCGCAGATGCGGCTCGTCAGCGCATTCGAGATCGTCAACCACCTGCTGTCGACGCTGCTGCTGATCGGCTCGGCCGGGCTCGCGCTGTACCTGTGGCTGCACGGCGAGGCGAGCGCGGGCGTCGTCGCGGCCGTGATCGCGATGGCGCTGCGCCTGTCGAGCTATTCGCACTGGATCATGTGGGAAATGACCGAACTGTTCGAGAACGTCGGCACGATCCAGGACGGCATCAACACGCTAACGAAGGTGCGCAGCGTGGTCGACGCGCCCGATGCGAAGCCGCTTACGGTACAGCGCGGCGAGATCGTGTTCGACAACGTGCAGTTCGCGCACGAGGACAACGATCGCCCGGTATTCGACGGGCTGAACCTGACGATTCGGCCTGGCGAGCGGATCGGCCTGATCGGCCGCTCGGGCGCCGGCAAGTCGACGCTCGTGAACCTGCTGCTGCGCTTTTACGACGTGAACGGCGGCACGATCCGGATCGACGGGCAGGACATCGCGCATGTGACGCAGGACAGCCTGCGCGGCGCGATCGGGATGGTCACGCAGGATACGTCGCTGCTGCACCGGACGATGCGCGAGAACCTGCTATACGGCCGGCCCGACGCGACCGAGCAGGAGATGCACGACGCGGCCGTGCGGGCCGAAGCGTCCGAGTTCATCGAGCGGCTGCGCGATCGGCACGGACGCAGCGGCTACGACGTCGAAGTCGGCGAGCGCGGCGTGAAGCTGTCGGGCGGCCAGCGGCAGCGCGTCGCGATCGCGCGCGTGATGCTCAAGGACGCGCCGATCCTCGTACTCGACGAAGCGACCAGCGCACTCGACTCCGAGGTCGAAGTCGCGATCCAGCGCAGCCTCGACAGCCTGATGAGCGGCAAGACGGTGATCGCGATCGCGCACCGGCTGTCGACGATCGCCGCGATGGACCGGCTGATCGTGCTCGACGAAGGGCGCATCGTCGAGGAAGGCACGCACCGGCAATTGCTGCAGGCGGGCGGCATCTATGCGGCGCTGTGGGCGCACCAGAGCGGCGGGTTTCTCGGGGAGACAGCGGACGCGGAAAGCGTCGCGCAGTAGGTCGGCCGCCCTGGCGACATGGCGGCGCTTCGATCATCGCTCGTCGGACGAACCGAGGGCACAATGCGTACCCCCGTCGCTCCAGGGTCAATGCAACGTCGCGAACAGCAGGTTCAGCCCTTCCGAAATAATCGGATGACCGATGATCGCATCGCGCACCGCCGTGTACGGCAGGCCGCCGAGCATCGCCATCTGGACTGCGGTCGTCACATCGCCGGCGCCCGTGCCGACCATCGTGAACCCGAGAATCGCGCCGGTGCCCGGATGCACGAGCGCCTTCATGAACCCGCGCGTGTTGCCGTCGGTGCGCGCCCGCGGCACGGAAGCCATCGGCAGCTTCGCGACCCGGACGCCGATCTTTCGGGCATTCGCGTCCGCTTCGTTCAAGCCGATTCGGCCGAGTTCCGGGTCGATGAACAATGCATAAGGGATGAGACGTTCCGCGGTGCTCGCCGGCCGGCCTTCGATACCGGCTTTCAGCACACGGTAGTCGTCGAACGACGCATGCGTGAACATCGGCGTGCCGGCGACTTCGCCGATCGCCCACGTGCGCTCCGCCGTCGTCGCGAGCCGATGGTCGACCTTGATGAACCCGCGCTCGTTCGTCTCGACGCCGGCCAGCTCGAGCCCGATGCCGGCCGTCTGCGGCGTGCGCCCGGTCGCCACGAGCACGTGCGTACCTTCGATGGCACGGCCGTCGGCCAGCCGCACCGTGACGCGCTCGCCGCTTTTGCCCTCGACGCCGACGAGCCGCGCGGCGAGTTCGAGGCGAATGCCATCGTCGGTCAGCGCCCGCTGAATGACCGTGCTGACGTCCTCGTCTTCGCGCATCGCAACGCGCGGCGTATCGCTGACGAGCGTGACCGCACTGCCGAGCCGCCGAAACGCTTGCGCCATCTCGAGCCCGATATAACCGCCGCCGATGACGACCAGATGCCCGGGAAGCGTCGTCAACCGCAATGCCTCCACGTGCGTGAGCGGCCGCGCATCGCGCAGCCCCGGCACGTCCGGGCTCGACGCGACCGTACCCGTGTTGATGTAGACGTTCTCGCCCTCGTAGATCGTTTCGGCCCCGTCAGCGCCGCGCACCGCGATGGTTCGCGGCGCGACGAACCGCCCCGTCCCGATCACGAGTTCGAGACCCGACTGCTCGAATGCGCGGCGATTGACGTCGACCATCCCGTTCACGACCGAGGCGACATACGCGGAAACGCCCGCCATGTCGGCCGTCACGTCTTCCTGTTGCGCCGCATCCCGCCACGCATGCATCGCGCGTGCACGGTGTATCAGTGCCTTGCTCGGGATGCACGCGACGTTGATGCACGAGCCGCCGATCATCCCGCGCTCGATCACCGCGACGCGCTTGCCTTGCCGGGCCATCTCCATCGCAAGCGATTTTCCGCCCTTGCCGCCGCCCAGAAACAGGTATTCGACCCGTTTGACCTCTGCCATGCTGCTCTCCAGGTTCCGTTTGTCCCGCTCGAAGTGTGTGAGTCGCGCGCGTTTCCGCGTCACGACTGCAGAAAGGCGAGCAGATCCGCATTGACGCGATCGGCATCGACGACGCACATGCCATGCGATGCGCGTTCATACACCTTCTGCGTCGCATGTAGCGGTGCTCGCTCAGAAGCCTTCGAGCACGATCTTGCCCTTCGCGCGCCCGCCTTCCAGCAGCGCGTGCGCGCGCCGCAGGTTCGCCGCGTCGATCCTGCCGAGGTGCTCACCGACGGTGCTCTTGAGCACGCCGTCGTCGATCAGCGTCGCCACGCGGGCGAGCAGCGCGTGCTGACGGTCCATGTCGGGCGTGCGGAACATCGAGCGCGTGAACATGAATTCCCAATGCAGTGAGATGGCCTTGCGCTTGAGCGGCATCGCATCGAGCGTGTCCGGATCGTCGATCAGCGCGAGCTGGCCCTGCGGCTTCAGGACATCGACGATCTGCGCGTAGTACGTGTCGGTATGCGTGAGGCTGATCACGTGGTCCACGTGGTCGATGCCAAGCGACTTCAGTTGCGGTTGCAACGGCTGGCCGTGATCGATCACGTGGTGTGCGCCAAGCTCGGCGACCCACGCGTGCGTGGCCGGCCGCGATGCCGTGCCGATCACCGTCAGCGCGGTCAACCGGCGCGCGAGTTGCACGAGAATGGATCCGACGCCGCCGCCCGCGCCGATCACCAGCACGCTCTGCCCGGCGCCGCCGCGCTCGGCGATCTTCAGCCGGTCGAACAGCAGTTCCCACGCGGTAATCGCAGTCAACGGCAGGGCCGCAGCGTCGGCAGCGCCCAGTGTCGTCGGGCGGCGGCTTGCAATCCGCTCGTCGACGAGACCATATTCCGCGTAGCTGCCGGGCCGCGTGATGTCGCCCGCATACCAGACCTTGTCGCCCGGCGCGAACAGCTCGACGTCGCTGCCGACCGCCTCGACCGTTCCCGCCGCGTCCCAGCCGAGAACGCGCGGGCCGCTCGGCTGCACGCCGAGCCGCAGCTTCGAATCGACCGGGTTGACGGCGATCGCGTCGATCCGCACGAGCAGATCGCGCGCGCCGGGTGTCGGCACCGGCAGCTCCGCGTCGTACAGCGACGCCGGATCGTCGATCGGTACGCCGGCCTTTGCATAAACGATGGCTTTCATCATTGGCTCCTTGAAGAGGGTGAGCGACGCGGTCACGCGCCGCGCAGGAATTCCGCGACGTGCGCGACATACGCGCTCGCATGCTGGAACAGCGCGCCGTGGCCTGAATTCGGATAGACGATCAGCGTCGCATCCGGCAGCCCCTGCGCGAGCACGAAGCTGTTCGCGGTGGGGATCATGCGGTCGTCGTTGCCGTTGGTCACGAGGGCCGGCTGCTTGATCCGGCCCAGCTTGCCTGCCACGTCCCCGCTCCAGTTCGCCCACGCGATCATCGCCTGCAGCTGGGCGGACGCGACTTCGGGGCCCGCCGGCAAATCCGGCTCGGCGGTGCGCGCGGCGAGGCGGTCGACGAATGCGGCGGCGGCCGTCTGGCCGGCGGGCGTTGCCGGGAAAAACAGCCGCTTGAGCTTTTCGCTCATCGGCATCTCGCCGTCCGTGTAGATCGCGAGCAGTTCGGGCCGATCCATCCCCGCCCCTTCGCCGCCTTCGGGCGCGGTGCCGGACAGGATCATCCGCTCGACCTGCTGCGGTCGCGCGATCGCGATGTCCTGCGCGAGAAAGCCGCCGAGCGAAAATCCGAGGATATGCAGCCGGTCGATCGACAGGGCGTCGACGAAGTGCAGCACGTGCTGCGCCATGTGCGCGATCGACGTCGGAACCTGTCCGCCGGAGCGGCCGACGCCGGCGTTGTCGAACAGGATGATTTCGCGATCGCGCGCCAGCACGTCGACGATCGCCGGATCCCAGTTGTCCAGCGTGCCGGTGAAATGCTGAAGACACAGCAGCGGCCGCCCGCCCTTTTCGTTGCCGAAGCGGCGATACGCGTAGCGCACGCCGGCTGCATCGATGTAGCGGGTCGTAGCGGCGGATGATGCAAATTGCGTCATGATGGGTTCCCTCGATGGGCGCGCGACGCGCGCCGTGGTTCACGCTCAGCTCAGCGCGATGTCATGCAGGTCGATCGATACGACGAGCGGTTCCGGCACGGCCTGCCCGTCGGCTGCACGCGGGTAGATGCGCCGCTTCGTCGGGAAGCGGATCCCCGAAACGGTCACATAGTCGCTGACGTAATGCGCGCCCGGTGTGTTGCCCGCGATTTCGACGTCGTAGTCGAGGCGGCGCACGAGGCCGTCCGGCCCGACGTAGATCGTCTGCGCCTTGCTGAACACTTCGAGCGTGTCCGGGTAGTGCACGCGAATCCGGCGCCACGCTTGCCCGTGTTCGTTCCAGATGCCGTCTTCTTCGCAGCGCACACCGTCCCATGCAAGCACGAACGGCGCGTTCAGGTACGTCCACATCGCGCATCCGGCGAAAAACGCCAGTTGAAGCTCGTCCCACGGCGTCTCGAGCGTATGCCCGTCGAACGACCGGCGCGGCTCTTCGCGCGCCGCGAGCACATGGCCGGCCGAATCGAGCAGCGCAATGCGCTCGCCGGTGAATTCGCTGCGCGCGGCTGACGCACCGAACGGCGCGTGCGACACCCATTGGCGATCCGTCGCGACGGTGACCGTGGTGTCGTCGAGCACGCCGGCGTGACCTTTGAGGCCCCACAGCGCACCGCCTTGTACGAGGCGCGCGCGCACCTGCCGAAACTTGCGCCACTGCACAAGCCCGCCGTGGGCGTCGATGATGGATTGGGCGATCGCGTTCATGCGGAAGCTCCCGTGGGTGCGGAATTCATGGTCAGTACCGCGCGGAACCGGACGTCCGCGCGCATCATGCGGTCGTACGCCGCTTGCGCGTGCTCGAGCGGGAACGTTTCGATCATCGGCCGCACGTTCTGCAGCCGCGCGAACGCGAGCGTCTCTTCGTTGTCCGCCACCGTTCCCGTCAACGCGCCGACGACGGAGCGGCCACCGAACACGAGGTCGACCGCATTCACGGCGATCGGCTCGCCCGGCACGGCAACGACGATCAGCTTGCCGCGTGCGGACAGCCCCGCGACGGTGTCGGCCATGCCCGAGCCGGTCGGCGCCGTGCCGAGCACGACCTTCGCCCCGCCGAGCGCGCGCAGCGCGGCGGCGACGTCCTCGGTCCGCGCATCGATGTAGCGATGCGCGCCGAGCTGCGCAGCAAGCACGGCCTTGTCGGCTCCGCGCGCAATCGCGACGGTGTGAAAACCCATCTTGTTCGCGAATTGCACGGCGAGATGGCCGAGCCCGCCGAGGCCATGGATGGCGACCACGTCGCCGGCCCGCGCGCCGGCATTGCGCAGCGCGTTGAACGTCGTCAGCCCCGCGCACAACAGCGGCGCGGCCTCGGCCGCATCGAGATCGTCCGGCACGCGCACGAGCCCGCGGGCTTCGGCCAGCATGATTTCCGCGTAGCCGCCGTCCGTCGTCATCCCGGTGATGACCGGGTTCTCGCAGTTCACGATGTCGCCGTGCCGGCACGACGGGCACGTGCGGTCTTCGCCGGCGAGAAAGCCGACACCGACGCGCTCGCCGAGCCGCCAGCCGGACACCCCTTCGCCCAGCGCGTCGATTCGGCCGACGACTTCATGCCCCGGTACGCGCGGCGGCGCGCCATCCGGCGCTTCGCGCTCCACGGTTGCACTGTCGGAATGGCATACCCCGCAGGCTTCGACGCGAATGCGCACCTGCCCCTGTGCCGGCGCGGGAATCGGGCGCTCGACCAGTTCCAGTCGCCCGGGCGCCTTGACTACCGCCGCGCGGTAAGTCGCTTGATTCGTCATGATTGCCTCGTTATTCGAAACGGAAGTTCGACAGATCGACACCCACGATCAACGGAGCGGGCAGCGCTACGTTCGCGTCGGTACGCGGATAAATCCGGAAGCGCGTCGGCATCCGGATGCCTTGCACGTCGACGTAGTCGCTGATGTACCGCGCAGCCGCGTTGCGCCCCTGGATGTCGACCTCGTAGTCGTGCCGGCGCAGCAGCCCGTCCGCGTCGAAGTAGAACGTCTGCACGGCGCTATGCGTCGCGATCTCTGGCGCGAACTCGACACGCAGCCGCCGCCACGGCAGCCCGTCGACCGTCCACGGCGCGATTTCGCGGCTGCGAACGCCGTCGTGGCGCAGCAGGAACGGCGACGTCAGATACGTCCACATCGTGTAGCCGGCGAAGTACGCCAGCTGTGCGTTGGACCACGGCGTCTCCATTTCGTAGCCGTCGAACGATGCGCGAGGAGCGTCGAGCGTATCGACGACGGTCCCGTCGTCGCGCCGGATCTCGACGCGCGAAGGCGTGTAGACCGAGTGGTCCGTCGTCGGAGCGAACGGGGCATGCGATACACGCTGCTCGTGCAACTGCACGGTCACGCGCGAATCGGTGAGCACGCCGTCGCGCTGCTTCAGCGCCCAGATCGCGCCCGTGTGATGCAACTGCGCCGATACGCTGCGAAAGCGCTTGAAGCGCTCCATTCCACCTGCCGCGCGAATCGCCAAATCAACCAGATCTTCCATTTGTGATCCTAAACAATAAAAAACGACTTCTTCATTCCTTCATTGCGTGCGCGATCAGCCTGCGTGCACGCCGACGAACGCCGCGATGTGTCTGGCGCAAGCCACTGGATACTCGAGTTGCGGCCCGTGCCCGGTGCGCGGCAGCGTCACGAGATGCAGCGTCGGAAGCTGGCCGTTGAGCGCATACCAGTTCTCCACCGGGAACACGATGTCGTGATCGCCGCCGACATGAAGCACCGGAATCGACGTCGAGCGCAGCGCATCGAGCACGGCATCGACCGGGAAGGCCGGGTTTCGCGGGCCGTCGCCGACCTGCTCGCCGGCCCACGCAACCGGCACCGCCGGGCTCAGGTCGACCTTGCGCCGCGCGACGCGCGCGGCCGCTTGTTCGGCCGCCGTGCGGCTCGCGGCGGAGGCCGGCTCGAAGAACAGCGTGACGAAATCCTCGAAGTCGTTTTCGCGCTTCGCCATCGTGTAGAACAACGGTTCGCCGGCCTTGACCAATTGGCCCGGCGGTGTGGTCGCGATCAGCACCGCGTGCGTGACGAGCTGCGGCGCTTTCGCGAGCACGATCTGCGCGGCCATCCCGCCGACCGACCAGCCGCCGATCACCGCCTTGCCAAGCTTGAGCGCGACGATCAGGTCGATCGCGTCCTTGGCGAGCGACGCGGGATGATAGGTTCGCTCGCCGCTCGACTGCCCGAGGCCGCTGTAGTCGAAGATCGTGACCTGGAAGCCCTGCTCGGCGAGACTGTCGAGGAACAGCGGATCCCACGTGTCCATGGTTCCGCGAAAGCGCACGCACAGCACGAGCGGCGTGCCACTGCCGAACGTGCGATACGCGAGGCGTCGACCATCGACGTCGACGAACTGCGTTCTGGCGCCGAGGCTCGGACTATCGTTTTCCATCAGTTCTCCCGTCGTTCGAAACAAAACCGCGTAATGGACATGCCGGTCGCGATGACGCGGCCCGAACGCACCGCTGCCGCGCCCGTATGCCGCACTGCCGCCCATTCAGCCCCCTGCGAGCGCGCGCATCACCCACTGCACGAGTTCGCGCGGATCGAACGGCTTCTCCAGCACGCACAATGCGCCGAGCCGTCTCGCTTCGAGCGCCCGGCGCGCGCTCGGGTGCGCGGTCACGAAGATGATCGGCACGTCGCAACACCCTGCGCGCAGTACGGCGAGCAACTCGATGCCCGACATCCCGGCCATCTGGATATCGCACACGATGCAGTGCGACGTCCCGTTCGCGCCGTGTTCGAGAAACGCCTCGGCCGACGCGTACAGCCTCACGCGCACGCCCATCGAGCGCACGAGCGATTCCAGCGACTGTCTCATCGCCAATTCATCGTCGATGATGCAAACCGTCTTGTCGTGCACAGAGTGTCTCGCGTGACGCCTCGCTCGCTGGCAGGGCCGGGAACGCAACCGGATTTCGGACAGCGTACCGACCGCCCCCTGTGCCGGCAATCATGCCGAGGTATGGTGCGGTCGATACCGACCGTACCCGCTCGCGCGTCACCAGCCGTCCGCGCTGGCGGACGACGCAGGTGCGACTGCCGCGGCATGGATCATCCTGTCCCAGTTGCACGGAACGGTGCGGCCGCGCCCCCTCGGCCGATACACGCGATCGCCCGGCTTGATCGGCGCACCGGTCAGCACGCAGCGTGACGCGGTTCTCGCGGTCACGCAATGCCACAGCTGTTCGCCGAAATGCCCGTACCTCGGGTCGCTCCAGCGCACGCTGACAGCGGTATCCGACAGAATCTCGACGATCCTGATCCGCGAGGCCGCCGGCGCGGCGGCCTCGCGCGCGCCGTCATTGCGCTTGCCGCGCACGCGCCGCCGATGCGAGCCGGGTACGCCCGCCGTTCTCGACGGATCCAGCAGGCGCATCAGCGCGCGTTCGAATACATCGTCGTATGCACACGTTGGCTGCGTCATCTCTACCGTTCCCCTCGCATTGAACGCGCAAGCGCGGCTTGCGCAATCGGCCCGTCGCATCGACGCATCGCGAACATCGCCTCTTCGCTATCTCCGCGCCGCGCGCTTCACTCACGTTGGAATCGAGTCTAGAGGAACGGTTTTCTGCGATCCATCAGACCGTGGTCGATGCCCTCCCATACCAAAGTCTGACCATCGCGCCGGCCTGCATGGGCCCACGGTCACGGTCAGCAACACGCAGCGATCTGCTTTATAGTTGCAAGTACATCGAAGTCGGACGCGCACGTTGTTCGTCGTCCCGATGCTTCACTTCCGGTCATCCGGTTTCGCGCCGCGCGCGAGCCTCAGCGAGCACCACGTCCCCATGTCCACGTCCGCAGCCTCGACGATCGCCCCGCCTGCCGACCCTCATCCCGCGGAAAGCGAGCTCTTCCTGTCGGCGCCGATACCGATCCTGATCGAAGACTGGTCGCGCGTGTATCGCGCGGTGAAGGAACTCAAGATGGCCGGGGTCTCCGATATCGACCGCTATTTCGACGAGCATCCGCAGGCCGTCGCCCGGTTGCGCGCGCTGCATGCGTTCGTGGCGGCCAACGACGCGGTGGTGCAACTCTTCGACGCGGAGTCGAAGGAACATTTCCTGCAGCACGCGGAGATCCTGTTGCCGGCCGACCGGCTCAGCAACAGCGCGGTGCTGCGCGCGATCTACGAAAATCGGATCGCCTGCCAGGGCGAGCGCACGCTGGTGACGTTCAAGGGGCGCCGCGTACCGATCGTATGGCGCTGCTCGCTGCCGAAGCACGAGGACGGCTACCGGCGCCTGCATTTCTATGCGTTCGACGTGACCGAACAGAAGGAGAACAGCGACCGGCTCGCGGTATTGCGCGCGGAAGCCGCACGCGCGGCCCGCGTGTCGCTATTTGCGGAGATGTCGGCCTCGATCCTGCATGAGGTCAGCCAGCCGCTGTCGGCCGTCGGTTCGTCGGCCGAAGCGGCGTTGCGCTGGCTCGAGCGCGACGAGCCCGACGTCGCCGAAGCCGCTGCCGCGATCACGCAGGCCGCCCGGTGGGCACGCGACGCGACGGAGATCTGCCGCAAGATTCGCGGCTTCATCGGCAAGGCGCCGGCGAAGTGCGTCGACTTCGCGGCCGCCGACGCCGTGCACGCTGCCCTGTTCCTGATCGGGCCGGAAGCCGCTGCACGCAACGTTCGTATCGACAGCGACATCGATGCCGACGTACACCTGTTCGCCGATCCCGTGCAGGTCCAGCAGGTGCTCGCGAACCTGATGATGAACGGCATCCAGGCGATCGAAAGCGGCCCGTCGCACGCGCGCACGCTGACGGTCTCGGCCAGGCTGAGCGGCGCCGAAGTCGTGTTCGACGTATGCGACACGGGGCCGGGTATCGAACAGCAGTCGATCGATCAGCTTTTCGAGCCGTTTTTCACGAGCAAATCCGACGGCATGGGAATGGGCCTCACGGTCGCACGCTCGATCGTCGACGCCCACCACGGGCGCATCTGGGCACGCGGCGAACCGGGCGCCGGCTGCTGCTTCTCGTTCGCGCTGCCGGCCCGCCCGCGCACGACCGACCCGGCCGCATGACGCTCGCCGCGCGCGGCGTCATGTCGCCAGTTGCACGCCGATCGCCTCGGACTTGCGCACGAGATCCGCAAGCGACGATGCATTCATCTTGCGCATCACCGATGCGCGATGCTGCTTGATAGTGATCAGGCTCAATCCGAGATGCGACGCGATCTGCTTGTTCAGCGCGCCGCTGACGACGTACGCAAGCACTTCGCGCTCGCGGCGCGTGAGCAGCTCGAACGACTGCCGCAACTCGTCGTGCGTGTCGTTGCGGACTCGCCGTGCCGCATCCAGCGACAGTGCGAGGTTCACGGCGTCGATCAACTCGTGGTCGGTGAACGGCTTCACGAGAAAATCGACCGCACCGCCCTTCAGCGCCTTGCGACACACTTCGACGTCCGCGAACCCGGTTATGACGACGATCGGGATCGATGGCCGGTCCGACGCCTGCTGAAACATCAGCCCGCTCTCCCCGCGCAGCCGCACATCGAGCAACAGGCAGCTCGCGACATTCTCCCTGTGCGTCGCGCGCAGCTCGGCGGTACTCGCGAAGGTCACGACGCGCAGGCCCAGCGATCGCAACAACGTATCGAGCGATGCGCGTATGGCCGGATCGTCGTCGACGACGTATACAACAGCCGTCGAATCGTCTTTCATCGCTGCATCTGACATATCCTGCGCCCCAACCGTCCGTTCAGTTTCATCATCGCGAACCACGTGTCGCCCGATACGGTGCCGACGACGAACGCCGACCCGGCCACCCGCTAGGCCGGTCGCGCCCCGCACAGCGCTTCGCTGATCCGCGCCACTTCGGCGGTTGCGACGTACGCGTCATGCGGCGCATCGGCACGGCGTGCCTACCCATGCCGGGCACGCTTCGCGCGTGCGGCAACGCAATCGGCGACCGGGCGCGTCCGTGCGGCACACACGGCCGGTTCCAGCCTGGCGACATGACGCGGGCTACCGAGGACGGTTCACAAAACCGTGGGCGGACGAGCGTGCGGTCCGCTGTTGACGAGTCGTCGGTTCGGCTTGCCCGAGCAGGTACCGCCCGAAGAACATTCTATTGACGATGGGCGCGCGTGGAGGGACGCAGTTCCCTCCTTTCGTGCCATGATGTTGCAGCGCGGGATCCGGTATCGGCCAGCCGCGCTCAGTCGGTGTCCGTGTGTTCCGGCTTGCGCTGCCGCCGCAAGGCCTGCGGCGGATGGCCGAACGCGCGCACGAACGACCGCCTCATCCGCTCGGTATCCGCATAACCGGTTTCCCGTGCGATCGTGTCGATGGTCCACGACGAACTCGTCACGAAATCCCGGGCCGTTTCGAGCCGAATGCGCTCGACTGCCTTTGCAGGCGTCAGGCCGGTTTCGTCCTTGAAGCGGCGCGTAAACTGCCGCTTGCTCATCCTCGCCACGTCGGCCAGCTTGTCGACCGTCAGTTCGGTGCCGAGATTCGCCCGGATGTGCGTGATGACGTCGTGGATCCGATTGCTGCGTGCCGGATGGTCGATCAGCACGGACGATTGCGGCTGCGACCCCGAGCGCCTCCAGCGCTCGAGCACCAGGTCTTTCGCAACCTGCAACGCGGCGTCCGGGCCGAGATCTTCTTCGAGCATCGCGAGCGCCATGTCCATGGCCGTGCTCATTCCGGCCGAACTCCACAGCGCGCCGTCGCGCACGAAGATGCAATCGCTCTCCACCGATACCGCAGGGTAGCGATCCCTGAACCGGTCGAGAAACGCCCAATGCGTCGTTGCACGGCGCCCGTCCAGCAGGCCCGCCTCGGCCAGCAGAAACGCACCGAGGCAAATCGACGCCATGCGTTCGACCTTGCCGGACAGATCGACCAGCAGTTCGCGCATGCGGTCCGTGAGCGGCGGCGTCGACAGCGAAGCGCCGACGAATACCGTGTGCAGCTCCGACAGCCGCGCTGGTTGAGTCGATGCGCACATCCCGAACGACGCCTCCACGGGGCCGCCATCCTCCGAAATCACGCTCACTTCATAGAGCGAGCGGCCGGCGCGGAGATTGGCGATGTCGAACACGGACAACGCGAGCAGGCTCATCACCTGAAACTGAGGGACGACGACAAGCCCAATGCGACGCATACTGACCTCACGCGAATCGACCCCGCCGGCGCATACCGGCGGGGCCACAACAAACAGAAAATCGGGCATGCTGCGGGGATCGCGGCATGCCAACCGGCACTCCGGCGATGCTACAAGATTTTCGGGACAGGAAAGAATGGCCATGCAGCGCACATGGCCGAGCGTTCGGCCCGTCCCGTCGCACGACGACTGCCAGCAGGCGCGAGCCGGCCGCGAACGCGAGCCGCGCAACGCGCGGCGCGGTCAGCGGCGATTTCTCCGACGGCTCGAGCACCACGCTGTTGCCGGCCGCGAGCGCCACGCGAGATGCACGTGTGCGCGTCGTTCGTCCAGGGCACGACGTCGGCCGCGATTGCGCAGTCGATGGGGCGCAAGACGTCCACCGTCGATACGTACGCGAAGCGCGCGTTCGCCAAGCTCGGCGTCGATTCGCGCCGGCAACTGATGACGCTCGTCCTGAGAAACGCGTCGCGCCGCCACGACGCGTAGGCCCCGCGCGAGACGCCAACCCGTTGCGCACGCATCCATCGCCGCGCGCCTCATAACGATCCGACAATTTATTGGTTCCCTCGACGATGCGCGGTCCGTATCGTTCACCGATTCGTCAGACCAATTGACCAACGGGGGAATCCAATCATGAAACAGATCCGGTCATTCGCGCTGCTCGCACTGCCGGCCGCGCTCGCCACCGCCGGCGCCCACGCACAAAGCAGCGTCACGCTGTACGGCATCGCCGACGCGGGCATCGCGTACGTCCACAACGCGCAGAACGCGAACGGCAGCAACGCGTCGAGCCTCGTGAAGTTCAGCAGTGGCAACCTGTCGGGCAGCCGCTGGGGGCTGCGCGGCATCGAGGATCTCGGCAGCGGCCTGTCCGCGCTGTTCCAGCTCGAGAACGGCTTCAACATCGGCACCGGCGCGCTCGGCCAGGGCCAGCGCGAATTCGGCCGCAAGGCCGTCGTCGGCCTCGCAAGCAGCACGTTCGGCACCGTGACGCTCGGCCGCCAGTACGATCCGGTCGTCGATCTCGTGCAGGGCCTCACGCAGGACAACTACTTCGGCGGCGTGTTCGCGACGCCGGGCGATCTCGACAACTACGACAACAGCCTGCGCGTCAGCAACTCGGTGAAATACACGAGCCCGCTGATCTCCGGCTTCCAGTTCGCGGCGCTGTACGGCTTCGGCGGCGTCGCGGGCGCGACCGGCAGCGGCCGCACGTACAGCTTCGGCGCGAGCTACGCGAACGGGCCGCTGTCGCTCGGCGCCGGCTACTTCTACGCGAACGGCGGCACGACGGTCGCGAACGGCGTCCGCACGTGGTCGAGCAGCTCGGACACGCTGTTCAACACCGTGATCAACCAGGGCTTCTCGAGCGCGAAGTCGATCCAGATCGTGCGCGTGGCCGGCCAGTACGTGGCCGGGCCGGCGACCTTCGGCCTCGCGTATTCGAACACGCAATACGGCGCGGACACGCTGTCGGCGTTCAGCCAGAACGCGAAGTTCAACAACGGCTCGGCGTTCTTCAACTGGCAGTTCTCGCCGGCGCTGCGCGCGGGCGTCGGCTACAACTACACGTCGCTGACGGGCCCGGCTTCCGCGCACTACAACCAGGTCAACCTCGGCGCGGACTATGCACTGTCGAAGCGCACCGATCTGTATGCGCTGTTCGGCTATCAGAAGGCGAGCGGCAACACGCTCAACGCGAGCGGGGCGACCGTGAAAGCGGCCGCGTCGGTCGGCTCGTACGGCGTGAACTCGGGCACCGATACGCAGGAACTCGCGATCGTCGGCATTCGCCACAAGTTCTGATCGTCCCGTCGCACGACGATCGTTACGGCAGGCGCGCACCGC
>NZ_LFZP01000011.1:0-136756 GCF_002925705.1 Burkholderia anthinoferrum | reverse complement strand
CGATGTACGGCGCCGGATCGATCTTGTAGAGGCGCTGACCGGCCTTGACGTCGGTGCCTTCGGTGAATTCACGGCGCAGCACGATGCCGTCGACCCGTGCACGCACTTGCGCGACGAGGAATGCGCTGGTGCGGCCCGGCAGGTCGGTGAAGACCGGTACGGCTTGCGGCTGGACGGTGACGACGCCGACTTCCGGCGTTTGCGGCGGCGGTGCCGATTCTTTTTTTCCGCAGGCAGCCAGGAAAACCGCGGCTGCCGCGACAGTGATCAAGCGGTATGGAACCCGTTCGACGCGCATGGAGCGACCTCTGTGTGTAACCAATGGAATAAGTGCGGCACCCGGCGGGAGCGCAACACGGATGCGCCTCGCGGCGCAGATCGAACACCGAATTACTGGACTGCTGGATACAGCACGTCGGCACGAGACCTCCGTGCCGACGGGGATGCCGCGAACTGCGGACTGATACTAGGGCGGGAATCAGCAGAGTGGGATATTAACTGATTGCCACTTGGGTCATTCGATCGTAGGGTGGTATTGTATATACATTCACGAATGTATGTAAAAAGCCCGTTCGTGCTCCGCCGGCTGTTCAGTCTTACGGATTGTTACCAACCGCCAGCATAGCCCGTCCGCATGACGGCGACGAGGGGTTGCGGACCCTATATTCATCCACGATCGATCCAATCAGGCCTGCACATGGTCAGACGTACCAAGGAGGAGGCGCTCGAGACGCGCAATCGCATTCTCGACGCCGCCGAACACGTGTTCTTCGAAAAAGGCGTGTCGCACACGTCGCTCGCGGACATCGCCCAGCACGCCGGCGTGACGCGCGGCGCGATCTACTGGCATTTCGCGAACAAGAGCGAACTGTTCGATGCGATGTTCGACCGCGTGTTCCTGCCGATCGACGAATTGAAGCGGATACCGCTCGACGCGCCGGGCGGCAATCCGCTGGAGAAGGTGCGCCAGATCCTGATCTGGTGCCTGCTCGGCGTGCAGCGCGACGCACAGCTGCGGCGCGTGTTCAGCATCCTGTTCATGAAGTGCGAGTACGTCGCGGACATGGAGCCGCTGCTGCAGCGCAACCGCGCGGGGATGAGCGAGGCGCTGCACATGATCGACGCCGATCTCGCGGCGGCCGTGGGGCTCAAGCTGCTGCCCGAGCGGCTCGATACGTGGCGTGCGGCGCTGATGCTGCACACGCTCGTCAGCGGCTTCGTGCGCGACATGCTGATGCTGCCCGACGAGATCGACGCCGAGCAGCATGCGGAAAAGCTCGTCGACGGCTGCTTCGACATGCTGCGCTACAGCCCGGCGATGCTGAAGGACGGCGACTGACCGGGCGGCGCATCGCGCGCCGCGTCGCCGTACCGGGTCAGGCTGCCTTCGCGCGCCGCGCGCGGGCCCGCCGGTTCGACGCGGCCACCGAATCGCGCGCCGGCATCGCCGCGCCGGCCAGCCCCGCGATCCACGTGTCGGTCGACATCACCGCCGCGAAATTCGACTGGAACACCACCCCGTACGCGCGGTGAATCTCTTCGGCGCTCGCCGCGCCCGCTTCGTTCTCGTAAGGCAGCGCGCCCGTCGCGTCGTTCAGGTACTCGACCTTCAGCCCCGCATGCGCCGCGTGATAGACGGTCGACGCATTGCAGTTGTGCGTCATGTAGCCGGCCACCGCGAGCGTGTCGATCCCGTGCGCGTCGAGCCACGCGGCGAGATCGGTGCCGGCGAACGCGCTCGCCTGCGCCTTCTCGATCCGATGCGCGTACGGCCGGCTGGCCACCACCGCGTGCAGCGCGACGCCGTCGGTGCCTGGCGCGAAGATCGGCGCGCCGGCCGGCGCGACGTGCTGAACCACGATCACCGGCACGCCGGCCGCGTGCGCGGCGTCGATCGCGCGGCCGATGTTCGCCAGCGACACGTCGAGCGGCGGATATTCGATCGGCAGGTTGCCCGTCACGTATTCGTTCTGCACGTCGATCACGATCAGTGCGCGGCGGGCAGCGGGACGGGAAGCGGAATGCGGGGCCGTGTTCGACATGGCGATCTCCTGGTCGGGGAGGCGCTGCCCCGCCCCGGAGCGGGGCGGCCAGCAGTGCGATGCGATGCATTGTCGGCGCGCGCGACCCGGGCTGATAGTGGCCCGATAGCCATTCTTCGATAGAATCGGGCCATCACCTTCCCGGAACCGCGCCATGCTCGCCGCCGCGTCGCCCGTCAGCTCCATTCCGACCGTCGTCGCGGTGATCGCGTACGACGGCATCAGCCCGTTCCACCTGTCGGTGCCGTCGGTCGTGTTCGGCCAGGCACGCGACGCGGCCGTGTCGCCCGCGTTCGAGTTCCGCGTCTGCTCGGTCGAGCGCGGCCCGCTCGCGACGACGGGCGGCTTCACGATCACCGCGCCGTACGGGCTCGACGCGCTCGACGATGCGGACATCGTCATCGTGCCTTCGTGGCGCGACCCGGACGAAACGCCGCCCGACGCGCTGCTCGATGCGGTCCGCGCGGTCGCCGCGCGCGGCGTGGAACTCGTCGGCCTGTGCCTCGGCGCCTACGTGCTCGCCGCGGCCGGCCTGCTCGACGGTCGCCCGGCCACCACGCACTGGGCGTGGGCCGACGATTTCGCGCAGCGCTTTCCCCGCGTGAAGCTCGATCCGGACGTGCTGTACGTGGACGACGGCAACCTGATGACGTCGGCCGGCACCGCGGCAGGCCTCGACTGCTGTCTGCACGTCGTGCGGCGGCGCTTCGGCTCGGACGCCGCGAACCGCATCGCGCGCCGCCTCGTGATCCCGCCGCACCGTCAGGGCGGGCAGGCCCAGTACGTGCCGCAGCCGGTCGCCGCGCACCCGCGCGACGCGCGGCTCGCGGGGCTGCTCGACTGGGTACGCGGCCATCTCGACGCCGCGCACAGCGTCGATTCGCTCGCCGAACGCGTGCTGATGAGCCGGCGCACGTTCACGCGCCACTTCCGCCAGGCGACCGGCACGACCGTCACCGCGTGGCTGCAGGCCGAGCGGCTCGCACGTGCGCGGCTTCTGCTCGAAACCACCGGCCAATCGATCGACGCGATCGCGCAGGCGGCCGGCTACGGCTCGAGCGTGTCGCTGCGCCAGCATTTCACGGGCGCGCTCGGCACGTCGCCGTCTGCGTATCGGAGGGAATTTCGCGGCGCCGGAGCCGGTGCCGACGGGAGACGGTGACACCCGCCGCGCGGGCGCAGCGCGGGCCGTGACGCGGAACCGGGCGGCCGATCGGCCGCTCAGCCGCCGTTGAACCAGCGCGCCGCGTAAAGCAGGAGCGCGACGAACACGATCATCGCCGCCCAGGCCCACACGGGCACCGTGCCGGAATCGCGATGCCGGAGCGCGCTCGCCGCCCGCCCGCTCAGCGCGCCGCCGAGATGCGGCGGCAGCGAACGCTTCGTCGCGGCCATCAGCGATGCCGGCCGCAGGAACACATGCTGGCGCCGCTGCGCAGAAGCGCTCGCGCGATTCGGCGCGAGGCCGTGCTTCGCCTGCACGACCGCGCTGAACTCGCGGAAGAACGTGTCGGTCCATTCCCGCAGCGCATTGTCGATCTGCCGCCCCGGCAATTCGGCGAGCGGCCCGCTCGCGGTGGCCCAGACCACGTACTCGATCCGCGTGGCGGTCGCATCGTCATCCGGCATCAGCACGAGTTCGACCTGGCCGCGCAGCGCGCCGAGGCCGTCGGCCCGCGCCTTGAAGTTGAGCACGCGGCGCGGCTGCCCTTGCGCGTCGCCCTGCTCGGCGGCCGCGTGCGCGCGCACGTCGTAGCGGGCGCGCAGCGGGCCGAGCGGCACCGTGATCGTCAGCGCGAACTCGCCGTGCGCGAGTTTCACGAACGATTCGCAATGATCGAAGCTCGCGCGCAGCAGTGCGAGATCCTCCAGCGCGTCCCGCACGACAGGCGGCGCGAGCGGTACGCGTAACGTGTCGTTCAGTTCCATGTCGCCTCCCCGATGAACGCGCGCCGCATCAGGACGTCTCGACGAGACTGTCGACCCGTGCGACATCGAAGGCGACGTAGAGCGCGAGCACGGCCGCCGCCTCCTTCGGCTGTTCGTAACTCCATGCGGCGTTCTCGATCACGCCGTCTTCCGTCTGCAAGTCGAAATGCACGGCCTGCCCCCTGAACGGGCAGGCCGACGTGACGCCCGATTTCACGAGCCGGCGCATGTTGACGTCGCCGCGCGGCAGGTAATGGATGTCCGGAAGCCCCGCCTCACGGACCGTCAGCGCACCGTGCGAATCGGCATAGGTGATGCCGCGATGGATCACGCGCACGCGATGACGGTTCGGCACGATTTCGAGTCGAGGGTCGGCTGCATCGGACATCGTCTCTCCTTCGGGCGGCAGTCAGGCCGGGGCAGGAAACGAAAAAGCCACGGCACGCATGCCGTGGCTTTCATTATGGGCGAAACTTCGTCCGATTGCGCGACCGGGATCGCGGCCGCGTGCGGCGGGCTACTGCGCACTCCACTGGAACGCGGCTTTCGCGCCGCCCTTCGCGCCTACCGTGACGGCGCGCGATTCGTCGCTACCCTGGTACGACGCGTGCACCGTGTAGCGCCCAGGCGGCACCTTCACGAGCATGTAGGGCCCACGCGCATCGGTTTTTAGCACTTCGGCGCCCTTGCCGTCGACGATCCGGACATGGACGTCGGCCAGGAACTCGCCGCCCTTGCCGGTGAAGCGCAGCGCGAGCGGCCACTGCGCCTCGCTGCGCTGGAACGCCGTCGATTCGTCCAGCCCGACGCCGCCGGACACGAAGGTGACGTCGCCCTGCTGGCGCGCGGCGGGCAAGCCGTCCGACTGCGCGTACGCGCCGGTCGCGCCGGCTGCGAGGCCGGCGGCCAGCGCCGCGGCGACGGCAAATCGGGACACGTTGCGTAGATTTTGCATGGCTCTCTCCTTGGGGTCGGAACACATACTGGGCGCAGCGTCACGCGATCGCACGGCGGCGGCTCCCGCCGCAGCCGGGCTGGCCGGCCGCGGCCGCTGCCGGTCAGCTCAGGTCGACCGGCACGAAGATCTGTGCATTATCGCGCTGGATCAGCAGAGCAAGACTGTTGCCCGCGCCCTTCACCGCGTCACGCAACTGCTCGGGGCTCGTGACCGGGCGGCCGTTCACCGCGAGGATCACGTCGCCAGGCTGGATGCCCGCGTTCGCGGCCGGCCCGCCGGCCTGCTGCACGATCAGCCCGTGCGACAGGTTGTCCGCGCTGCGCTCCTGCGGCGACAGCGGACGCACCGCGACACCCAGGCGGCCCTGCTCGACCGGCCCGCCGTCGTTCGATGCGAGCTTCGCATCGGCCATCGCGCCGAGCGTCACGCTGATCGACTTCTTCGACTTGTCGCGCCAGATCTGCAGGTCGGCCTTCGAACCCGGCTTCAGGTTCGCGATCTGCGCGGGCAGCGACGTCGAATCGGCGACCGGCGAACCGTTGACCGACAGGATCACGTCGCCCGGCTGCAGGCCGGCCTTCGCGGCCGGGCCGTTGGCGTCGACCGAGCTGACGAGCGCGCCGTCCGGCTTCTGCAGCCCGAACGAGCTCGCGAGCGTCTGGTTCAGCCCCTGCACGGCGACGCCGAGACGGCCGCGGCTCACGTGGCCCGTCTTCACGAGCTCGTCCTTCACCTTGATCGCCTCGTTGATCGGAATCGCGAACGACAGGCCCTGGAAGCCGCCCGTCTGCGAGTAGATCATCGAGTTGATGCCGATCACCTCGCCCTGCAGGTTGAACAGCGGGCCGCCCGAGTTGCCGGGGTTCACCGGCACGTCGGTCTGGATGAACGGCGTGTAGTTCTCGTCGGGCAGCGCGCGCGACTTCGCGCTGATGATGCCCGACGTGACCGTGTTGTCGAAGCCGTACGGCGAGCCGATCGCGACGACCCACTGGCCGACCTTGCTCTGCGCCGGGTCGCCGATCTTCACGGTCGGCAAGCCGCTCGCGTCGATCTTCAGCACGGCGACGTCGGACTGCTTGTCGGCGCCGACGACCTTCGCCTTGTATTCGCGCTTGTCGGTCAGCTTGACCGTGACGACGTTCGCGCCGTCGATCACGTGCGCGTTGGTCAGGATGTATCCGTCGGAACTGACGATGAAGCCCGACCCGAGGCTCGCGCTCGGCTGGTCGTCCGGCTGCGCGTCGCCGCCCATGCCCGGCACCTGGCCGTAGAAGTGCTTGAAGAACTGGTAGAACGGGTCGCTCGGATCGATCGGCAGCTGCGGCTGCGGCGCGCGCCGCGCGACCTGCTTCACGACATGCTTCGCGCTGATGTTCACGACCGCCGGGCCGTAGGTTTCGACGAGCCCGGAGAAATCGGGGATGCCGGTCTTGGCGGCGGCTTCGGCCGGCATCATGGCGGCCTGCGCGGGCGTGATGATCTGCGGATCGGCGCGGCGGGTGCCGGCGAAATAGCCTGCCGACAGGGCGGCCGCCACGGCGACCGCGACGGTGCCGCGCGCAAGGAATCGGGTGTTCATCGTAGGACCTCCTCGTTGTTAGGACGCAGCGTAACGACCCTGACTTAAAGGAGGCTTAATCAGCCTTAAGCGAGGCTTAAGCGGCTGCCGCGCGGCTACCGGCGGCCGGGCTCGCCCTTCAGGCGGATTCGGAAGGCTGCGGCGCCTGGGTCGACATCTCGGCGTCGCGGAACACGACGCTGACGAGCAGGCCGCCCGCGGCCGCATCGCCGAGCGACACCGTCGCGCCCTGCTGCGCCGCCACGCGCTTGACGATCGCGAGCCCGAGCCCGCTGCCCGACACGTCGGGGCGTGCCCGCGCCGTGCTGTCGCGATAGAAGCGGTCGAACACGCGCTCGCGCTCGTCGGCCGGAATGCCCGGCCCGCTGTCGGCGATCTGCACGCACGCGCGGCCGGCCGCGTCGCGCGTCAGCGATACGTCGATGCGGCCGCCGTCCGGCGTGTACTTCACCGCGTTGTCGAGCAGGTTGCCGAACATCACGCGCAGCGCGCCGACGTCCGCGACGACGCTCGCCGCGCACGTTTCCTCGAAGCCGAGATCGATGTCGTGCCGCTGCGCGAGCGGCGCATGCGCGGCCACGCACTCGGTAAGCAGCGCCTGCAGGTCGACCGGCTCGCGCATCGTCGCGCCGTCCGGCTCCGCGCGCGCGAGCGCGAGCAGTTGCTCGGTGAGACGCGTCGCGCGCGACACGCCGTCCTGGAGATCCGCGATCGCCTCGCCGCGCGACGCATCGTCCTTCGCGCGGGCGACGAGCTGCGCCTGGATCTGCACGGCCGCGAGCGGCGTGCGCAACTCGTGCGCGGCGTCGGCGACGAACGCCTTCTGCGTGTCGAGCGCCGCCGACAGCCGCGCGAGCAGCCCGTTCAGCGCCCGCACGAGCGGCTGCACCTCGAGCGGCAGGCGCGCGTCGGGCAGCGGGTCGAGCGCTTCCGGCCGGCGCGCCTCGACCGCGCGCGTCACGCGGCCGAGCGGCGCGAGCCCGCGGCCGACGATCATCCACACGGCCGCGCCGAGGAACGGCAGCAGCACGATCAGCGGCCACAGCGTGCGCAGCGCGACGTTGGCCGCCAGCCGGTTGCGCACCGACAGCGGCTGCGCGAGCTGCACGACGTTGTCGCCGACGATGGCGCCGTACACGCGCCATTCGCCGCGATCGGTGCGCTCGGTCGAAAAGCCGAGCTCCGCGCGCGGCGCGATCGGCGCGCGCGGATGCGAGAAGTACATCAGCACGCCGTTGCGATTCCAGATCTGGATCACGATGCCTTCGTCGCCGTTGGTACGCGAGCCGAACACCTGCGAGAACGGCTCCGACGGCAGCGCCGCGGCGATTTCCTGCAACTGGTAGTCGAACAGTTCGTTCGCCTCGGCGAGCGCCTGCCGGTAAATGAGCCAGCCCGCCATGCCCACGCCCGCGACGACGATCGCGAGCAGCCAGATCAGCAATTGATGACGAATCGACCGCACGCGTCAGCTTTCCTTGACGACCATGTAGCCGAGCCCGCGCACGTTGCGGATCAGGTCCGAGCCGAGCTTCTTGCGCAGCGCGTGGATATAGACCTCGACCGTGTTGCTGCCGATCTCCTCGCCCCAGCCGTACATCTTCTCCTCGAGCTGGCTCTTCGACAGCACCGCGCCCGGCCGCGCGAGCAGCGCCTCGAGCAGCGCGAACTCGCGCGCCGACAGCGCGACGGGCGCGCCGTCGAGCGTCACCTGATGCGCAGCCGGATCGAGGGTCAGCGCGCCGTGGCGGATCAGCGACTCGCTGCGCCCGGCCTGACGGCGGATCAGCGCGCGCATCCGCGCGCCCAGCTCGTCGAGGTCGAACGGCTTGACGAGATAGTCGTCGGCGCCGGCGTCGAGCCCCTTCACGCGATCGGCGACCGCATCGCGCGCGGTGACGATCAGCACCGGCAGCGCCAGCCCGCGCCCGCGCAGCGTGCGCAGCACGTCGATGCCGTCGCGCTTCGGCAGGCCGAGATCGAGCAGCAGCAGGTCGTACGTCTCGCCGCCGAGCGCCGTGAGCGCCGCGTCGCCGTCCTGCACCCAGTCGACCGCAAAGCCGTCCGAGCGCAGCGCCTTGCGCACGCCCTCGGCAATCATTCGATCATCTTCGACAAGCAGAATCCGCATCGCGACAGGCATCCATGGGGCGAATCAAACACGGCGACCATTGTAGCGCCGCGAATCGCGTGCGCGGCACCGTGCAATGCAACAGTAAGGCGGATTGCAAGGGACCTGCCCCGACTTGTCTCTACAATGTGCGCTTCGGCGCCCGCGCGCGCCCTGCCCGAGCCCCTGCTTTTCCCGTATTCGCCCATGCCGATTTCCGATCTTTCCGCCCGGTTCGCCCCGCGCGCCCGCGTCTGCCTGCGCGCGGCCGCCGTCGTCGCCACCTGCACGGCCCTCGCGTTCGCGCCGTCCGCGCAGGCCCGCAAGAAATCCCACAAGGAAGCGCGCAAGACCGCCGTCGTGTCGCCCGCCGCACGCGCGGCCGGGCTGCCTGCGTCCGTGCTCGTCGCGCTGCAGCGCGCGAAGGTGCCGGCGTCGGCGATGAGCGTCGTGGTGGAGCGCGTCGGCGATCCGCAACCGCTGGTCGCGTGGAATGCGAGCCGGCCGATGATGCCGGCCTCGACGATGAAGCTCGTGACGACCTTCTCGGGCCTGTCGATCCTCGGCCCCGACTACCGGTGGCGCACCACCGCGTACACGGACGGCACGGTCGATCCCGACGGCACGCTGCAGGGCAACCTGTACATCAAGGGCACCGGCGATCCGAAGCTCGTGCCCGAGGAGCTGATCGACCTCGTCGACAAGCTGCGCAAGGCCGGCGTGAAGCGCGTGGCTGGCGGCCTCGTGCTCGACAAGAGCTATTTCGCGGCGTCGACGCGCGACCTGCCGTCGTTCGACGACGATGCCAGCGCGCCGTACAACGTCGGCCCCGATCCGCTGCTGTACGCGTTCAAGGCCGTGTCGTTCACGGTCACGCCGGGCGACGACGGCAAGGTCGCCGTCGACGTGCTGCCGCCGCTCGCCGACCTGTCGATCGACAACCGGCTCGTCGAAGGCGCCGGCTCGTGCAGCGCGGCCGCCGCGGCCGCGCGCCCGACGCTGACGGCTGGCGGCGGGATCATGACCGCGTCGTTCGCCGGCGACTACCCGCTGCGCTGCGGCGCGCACACGACCAACCTCGCGATCCTCGATCACACGACGTTCTTCGCGCGCGGCTTCCTCGCGCTGTGGCAGCAGGACGGCGGCACGATCGCGGGGCCGGTGAGCGAAGGCAAGGTGCCGACCACCGCACGGCCGCTCGCCGTGCATCACGGCCCGGTGCTCGGCAGCATCGTCTACGACATCAACAAGTTCAGCAACAACGTGATGGCGCGCAACCTGTTCCTGACGATCGGGGCGGTCAGCGGCAAGCCGCCCGCGACGCCCGAGCAGTCGAGCCGCGCGATCCAGGCGTTCCTGCAGAAGAACGGCATCGCGATGCCCGACCTCGTGCTCGAGAACGGTTCGGGGCTGTCGCGCGAAGAGCACGTGAGCGCGCTGTCGCTCGCCGCGCTGCTCCAGGCCGCGAACGCGAGCCCGGTCGCGCAGGCGTTCGTCGATTCGCTGCCGATCGCCGGCATCGACGGCACGATGAAGAACCGCCTCACCAACGCGGGCGTGCTCGGCAACGCGCACATCAAGACCGGCACGCTGCGCGACGTGCGCGCGATCGCCGGCTACGTCGCCGGGGCGGACGGGCAGAGCTACGTCGTCGTCAGTTTCATCAACGACGATCACGCGGAAGCCGCGCGCGCCGCGCACGACACGCTGCTCGAGTGGATCTACGCGGGCGCGCACTGACGATCCGCGCATCGTGCATCGGGCCGTCCCGACAGGGCGGCCCGGGCGACCCACGCCGCACCCCGCGCGGTTTGAAACGCCCCCGCCACCCTCGCGCGATACCCCGCGCGCGCACCGCGCCCACAAAACGGGGCCGTACCGCCGGGCCCCGTGCAGTACGGATTCCGTAGAAACCCTGTCCTCAGAGGGAACCCTCTACGCTGCCCCCTCGCCTAGCGCGTGGCGATTGCGTAGGCTGTTGGCCTGACGATATCTACAACGGGCCATACGCCCGGCCTCAAGGCTTGCAGGGGAACGAAGGAGACACGCCCATGCGATTCGACGTCGAATTGCTTCTGCTCGCGCTGGCGCCCGTCTTCCTGCTCTGCATCGCGTGGGAGGCCTGGCACCTCGCCCGCACCCGTGCGCAGGACCGCATCTATGCGTGGCGCGACACGCTGTGCAACGCGGCGCTCGCGCTGATGCACCAGGCCGCCGACAAGCTCGCGTGGCTGTTCGTGATTCCCGTCTATGCGTACTGCTACCGGCACTATCGCGTCTACACGTGGCACGACGGCTGGCTGTCGTTCGCGGCGCTGTTCGTCGCGCAGGACTTCCTCTACTACGTGTTTCATCGCGCGAGCCATCGCGTGCGCTGGCTGTGGGCCGCGCACGTCGTACACCACTCGTCCGAACGGATGAACTTCTCGACCGCCTTCCGCCAGAGCCTGATGTATCCGGTCGCGGGCATGTGGCTGTTCTGGCTGCCGCTCGCGTTCGCCGGCTTTCCGCCGCAACAGGTCGTCGGCATCGTGCTGATCAACCTCGCGTTCCAGTTCTTCGTGCACACGCAGGCGATCGGCAAGCTCGGCTGGCTCGAATACGTGCTGAACACGCCGTCGATCCACCGCGCGCACCACGCACGCAATCCCCGCTACATCGACCGCAATTACGCAGGCGTCCTGGTGATCTGGGATCGCCTGTTCGGCAGCTATGTCGAGGAAACGCCCGACGATCCGCCGCGGTACGGGATCGTCGAGCGGCTCGGCTCGAACAACCCTTTCGTCGCGACGTTCCACGAGTGGGTGTCGATGGCGTCCGACGCGTGGCGCGTCGGTGGATGGCGCAACAAGCTGCGCGCGATTTTCGGCCCGCCCGAATGGGCGAGCGCTTATCATGCGCAGATTGCCGAGGCCGCGAACCAGGATCCGCGCACCGTGCCAACAGCGGCCGTGCGCGACCGATAAACCGTTTCAGCCAACGGCCGCCGCGCAGCCCGGAATCGAGCAGGCACGCGGCAGATGAGAGACACATCAGGCCATATCTACGAGGAGATCGAACGATGCAGACACAACAACACGCACCTTCCCGCACGCGTCAGCGCATGCTGCGCACCGCGCAAGTCGCGATCGCCGGCGCCGCGCTCGCGCTGCTCGCCGCATGCGGCGGCGGCGACGACAACAACAACAGCAGCGCGTCGAACACGCCGCCGTCGGGCGTGAAGATGCAGATCGTGTCGTTCGGCGACAGCCTGTCCGACGTCGGCACCTACTCGCAGATCAAGCTCGGCTTCGGCGGCGGCCGCTTCACGACCAACCCGGGCCAGGTATGGACGCAGAACGTCGCGCAATATTACGGCGACACGCTGCAGCCCGCGAACCAGGGCGGCTTCGGCATCCCGCTGCAGGCCACCGGCGGCCTCGGCTACGCGCAGGGCGGCTCGCGCGTGACGCTGCAGCCGGGCATCGGCCATGCGGACGCCAGCGTGCCGAACTCCGACTACGCGCAGGCGACCACCACGCCGATCGCCGACCAGGTCAAGCAGTACCTGACGCAGCACGGCAGCTTCAACGCCGGCCAGATCGTGCTGATCAACGGCGGCGCGAACGACATCTTCTACCAGGCGCAGGTCGCGCAGGCGCAAGGCAACACGCCGGCCGCGCAGCTCGCCGCGGCCCAGGCGATCGGCCTGGCCGCGCAGCAACTCGGCGGGATCGTCCAGCAGATCGTCGCGGCGGGCGCCACGCACGTGTTCGTCGCGAACGTGCCGGACATCGGCGGCACGCCGCTCGCGCTGCAGGGCGGCACGCAGGCCGCGTTCACGCAACTGTCGGGGCTGTTCAACAAGACGCTGGCCGGTACGCTCGCCGCGCTGAAGGTCGACCCGACGAAGGTCGCGGTGGTCGATTCGTTCACGTGGCAGGACGGCATCGCGGCCAACTTCCAGGCGAACGGCTTCAGCGTGTCGAATACCGACACCGCGTGCAACCTGAAGGCGATGGTCCAGGCCGCCACGCAGTACGGCGTCGCGAACGCGACCGCGTTCGGCTCGTCGCTGTTCTGCTCGCCGCAGAACTACACGGTCGCGAATGCGGACCAGACCTACATGTTCGCCGACACGGTCCACCCGACGACGCGCCTGCATGCGCTGTTCGCGCAGTACGTCGAACAGCAGATCGCGAAGGCGGGCGTCGGCAAGTAAGCCGCCGGCCACGCGCCCCAACGCAAACGCCCGACCGGGTTCGCCGGTCGGGCGTTTTTTGTTGGTGCGGACGGATGAGGACGGATGCGTCAGTCGCGCGCTTCGAACGCGGCCGCCGCGCGGCCGAGGCGATCGTTGACCGCGATCCATTCGACGGTCTCGGGCAGCTTCTCGACGAGGATGCGCGCGACCTGCGCGCGATCGAGCGCCCGCAGCATCCCGTACAGCTCGCGCGCATAGGCCTGCGGATCTTCCGGCGCCGCGATGAAATGCACGCCGTCGGCCTGCGCCCAGTGCCCTGCCCGTGACGCACGCGCGACGAGCGCGACGCGTTCGCCGTCGGTTTGCGCGGCCGCGAGCAGCGGCTCGAGCGCGTCGAACGGCAGCAGCGCGAGCGGCGTGCGCGGCGCGTAATGCGCTTTCAGCGTGCCGGACGCGCGTGGTGCCGTCGCATCGCTGCCGTCCGGCAGTGTCGGCGCGCGGCCGAGCACGTCGGCGATCTGTTGCGGCGTCACGTGGCCCGGGCGCAGCAGCGCCGGGAAACCGCGCGACAGGTCGAGAATCGTCGACTCGATGCCGACGTCGGACGCGCCGCCGTCGAGCACGTGCACGGTGTCGCCGAATTCGTCGCGCACGTGTTGCACGGTCGTCGGGCTCACGTGGCCGAACCGGTTCGCGGACGGCGCGGCCACGCCGCCGTGGCCGCCGCGCCGCGCGCTGAACGCGGCCAGCAGCGCCTGCGCGACCGAATGCGACGGGCAGCGCAGCCCGACCGAATCCTGGCCGCCGCTGACGGCGTCGGGAATGCGCGCGTGACGCTTCAAGATCAGCGTGAGCGGCCCCGGCCAGAATGCATCGATCAGCGCCTGCGCGTCGGCCGGCAGACCGTCGGCCCAATAGCCGGGATCGCCGCCGGGCGGCAGATGCACGATCACCGGATGGTTCGCGGGCCGCCCCTTCGCCGCATAGATGCGCGCGACGGCTTCGGGATTCGCCGCGTCGCCGCCGAGCCCGTACACGGTTTCGGTCGGAAACGCGACGAGCTGGCCCGCGTCGAGCAACGCGGCGGCCGCGTCGATCTGCGCGGGCGTCACGTGCTTTGGGAGATCGATGGACATCGGCCCGCGCCTCAGTCGAGCGGCACGCGCAGCAGTTGCGCGCACGCGTGGGCGGCGGCGACGGCTTCGTCGCGCGTCTCGGCCGTGAAGTTCACGTGGCCCATCTTGCGGCCGACGCGCGCTTCTTCCTTGCCGTACAGGTGCAGGTGCGCGGCCGGCATCGCGGCGACCGTGTCCCACGGCGGCGTGACGGCCTCGGCCGCCGCGCCGTCGGGGAACCACACGTCGCCGAGAATGTTCAGCATCGCGGCCGGCGAATGCTGGCGCGGATTGCCGAGCGGCATGCGCGTCATCGCGCGCACCTGCTGCTCGAACTGGCTCGTCGCGCACGCATCGACCGTGTAGTGGCCGGAGTTGTGCGGGCGCGGCGCCATTTCGTTCGCGACGAACGAACCGTCCTCCAGCACGAAGAATTCGACGCACAGCACGCCGACGTAGCCGAGCGTATCGGCGATCCGGATGGCCGCCTGCTGCGCTTCCTCGACGCGCGCCGCATCGGCGGCCGGCGCCGGCACGACCGTCAGCGCGAGGATGCCGTTGTGATGCACGTTCTGCGCGAGCGGGAACGCGGCCGAACGGCCGTCCGCGCCGCGCGCGATCAGCGCCGACACTTCGTATTTCAGCGGCAGGCGCTTCTCCAGCACGCACGGCACGCCGCCAAGCGCGGCATGCGCGTCGCGTGCTTCCTGCGCGGTGGCGACGCGCACCTGGCCCTTGCCGTCGTAACCCAGGCGGGCCGTCTTCAGGATGCCCGGCAGCACGGCGCCGAGCGCGGCATCGTCGAGCGCGGCGAGCGCCGCCGCCGATTCGATCACGACGTGCGGCGCGACCGGCACGCCCGATGCCTCGATGAAACGCTTCTCCGCGATCCGGTCCTGCGCGACGGCGACACAGCGGCCGGCCGGCGCGACGAACGTCGTGCGCGCGAGGAAATCGAGGCTCGCGGCCGGCACGTTCTCGAATTCCGTCGATACGGCCTGGCACAGGCCGGCGAGTTCGGCGAGCGCGGCTTCGTCGTCGTACGCCGCGCGCAGGTGGCGATCGGCGACCGCGCCCGCGGGGCTCGCCGGATCGGGGTCGAGCACGGCGACGCGATAGCCCATCGACTGGGCGGCAAAGCAGAACATGCGGCCGAGCTGGCCACCGCCGACCATGCCCAGCCACGCGCCGGGCAGGATCGGGGAAACGGAATCAGGAGTTGCGGTCATGTCAGTGGTCGGTCGCGGCGGAACGCGGATGCCCGCCGCAGTGGGGAAAATCCGGCGCGGGCCGCGTCATGCGGCCGCGCGCCATGCCGTCATTCGAGCGGCGGCAGCACCATCGCATGCGCGGCTTCGTTCTGGCGCACGCGGAACGCGGCGAGCCGGTTCGCGTAGTCGACCGAATTACCGGACAGGATCGACACCGCGAACAATGCGGCATTCGCGGCGCCGGCCTCGCCGATCGCGAACGTCGCGACCGGCACGCCCTTCGGCATCTGCACGATCGAGTGCAGCGAATCGACACCCTTCAGGTACTTGCTCGCGACCGGCACGCCGAGCACGGGCACCGTGGTTTTCGCGGCGAGCATGCCGGGCAGGTGCGCGGCGCCGCCGGCGCCCGCGATGATCGCGCGCAGCCCGCGCTCGCGCGCCTTCTCCGCATAGTCGAACATCTCGTCGGGCATCCGGTGCGCGGACACGACCTTCGCTTCGTACGGCACGCCGAATTCCTGCAGGATGGCGACCGCATGCTTCATCACGTCCCAGTCGGAACTGGAACCCATCAGCACGCCGACGAGCGGCGCGCTGTGCGTGTGGGCGGTTTGCTTTTCATTCATTTCGTGTGTTCCTGTCGACCGGAGTTAGTGCTTTAGCACTTACTCCGGTCCCATGCAAAGCTCTGGTCAGGCGAGCGACTGCCCCGTGATGCGCTCGAGCGCTTCCTGGTACTTCGCGGCCGTCTTCTCGACGACGTCGGCCGGCAGCGCCGGCGCCGGCGCCGTCTTGCCCCACGGCTGCGCCTCGAGCCAGTCACGCACGAACTGCTTGTCGAACGACGGCGGATTGGTGCCGACCTGGTACTGGTCGGCCGGCCAGAAGCGCGACGAATCGGCGGTCAGCACTTCGTCCATCAGGTACAGCTTGCCGTGGTTGTCGAGGCCGAATTCGAACTTCGTGTCGGCGATGATGATGCCGCGCGTCGCCGCGTAGTCGGCCGCTTCCTTGTACAGGCGGATCGAGATGTCGCGGATCGTCGCGGCCAGCTCGGTGCCGATGCGGCGCTCGGTTTCCTCGAACGTGATGTTCTCGTCGTGCTCGCCCATCTCGGCCTTCGCGGCCGGCGTGAAGATCGGCTCGGGTAGCTTCTGCGCGTTCTGCAGGCCTTCCGGCAGCTGCACGCCGCACACGGCGCCCGACGCCTGGTATTCCTTCCAGCCGCTGCCGGCCAGGTAGCCGCGCACGACCGCTTCGATCATGATCGGCTCGAGGCGCTTGACGACCACGCCGCGGCCCTTCACCTGCTCGACCTCGTCGGCCGCGACGACCGCTTCCGGCGCGTCGCCCGTCAGGTGGTTCGGCACGATGTGCGCGAGCTTGTCGAACCAGAAGTTGGCCATCTGGTTCAGCACGCGGCCCTTGTTCGGAATCGGCTCGCCCATCACCACGTCGAAGGCCGACAGGCGATCGGTCGTGACGATCAGGAGCTTGTCGTTGCCGACCGCGTAGTTGTCGCGAACCTTGCCGCGACCGAGGAGCGGCAGCGAGCGGAGCGTGGATTCGTAAAGGGTAGACATCGTCTTTTCGCAGATAAGGAGCCAAACAAAAAGGGAAACGCCGTTCCCCGCGGCAGGCGGGAACGGCGGTCTTGCAATACGTCGGCGAACCGGCGGGCGCAGCGCCCGGGCGGCTGCCGGCCGGCCCTCGTTCGGCCGGACGGAACGGCTGCCGGGGCCGGATCGGATCCGGCCAGCCAGGCGGCCAGCCCATGCCCGGCGGCAGAACCGGGCGGGGCAATCGTACTACAGTCTCAGCGCACGACCTGTGCGAGCGCGCCCGACTTGTACTGCTCGGCGATCTTGTCGAGCGACACCGGCTTGATCTTCGCGGCCTGGCCTTCGCAGCCGAACGCGAGGTAACGGTCGACACAGACCTTCTTCGCCGCTTCGCGCGCGGGCTTCAGGTAGTCGCGCGGATCGAACTTGCCCGGGTTCTCGAACAGGTAGCGGCGAATCGCGCCGGTGATCGCGAGACGCAGGTCGGTGTCGATGTTGATCTTGCGCACGCCGTGCTTGATGCCTTCCTGGATTTCCTCGACCGGCACGCCGTAGGTTTCCTTCATGTCGCCGCCGAATTCGCGGATCTCGGCCAGCAGCTCCTGCGGCACCGACGACGAACCGTGCATCACGAGGTGCGTGTTCGGGATGCGCGCGTGAATTTCCTTGATGCGCTGGATCGACAGGATGTCGCCCGTCGGCTTCTTCGTGAACTTGTACGCGCCGTGCGACGTGCCGATCGCGATCGCGAGCGCATCGCACTGCGTGAGCTTCACGAAGTCGGCGGCCTGCTCCGGATCGGTCAGCAGTTGCTCGCGGGTCATCGTGCCTTCCGCGCCGTGGCCGTCTTCCTTGTCGCCCTTCATCGTCTCGAGCGAGCCGAGCACGCCGAGTTCGGCCTCGACCGTCACGCCGATCGAGTGCGCCATCTCGACGACCTTGCGCGACACGTCGACGTTGTACTCGTACGACGCGACCGTCTTGCCGTCGGCTTCGAGCGAACCGTCCATCATCACGCTCGTGAAGCCGCTGCGGATCGCGGCCATGCAGACCGCCGGCGACTGGCCGTGATCCTGGTGCATCACGACCGGGATGTGCGGATACGATTCGACCGCTGCTTCGATCAGGTGGCGCAGAAACGGCTCGCCCGCATACTTACGCGCGCCGGCCGATGCCTGCATGATCACGGGCGCGCCGACCTGGTCCGCCGCCGCCATGATCGCCTGAACCTGCTCCAGATTGTTCACGTTGAAGGCCGGCAGGCCGTAACCGTGCTCTGCCGCGTGGTCCAGCAATTGACGCATTGATACGAGAGGCATTGTGGAACTCCTTGGAATGAAAACCGGTGCGCCCTGACGCCGGCGCGGCGCTCGCTCCCGGCTGAACCGGAACGGCGCGGCGCGGCTGAGCGTCGAATAGCCGCATTTTATCGCGAAGCGCCTCCGATTCCGACCGCCCGGTGGCCCCCGCTCGCAATTTGTTACGTTCGCACGGCACAATCCGGCCAAAAAGGAGAAAAAAAGCCGCGCGGGGCTTCGGACCCCGCGCGGCTTGCGCGTAAAAAAACGGTGCCAGTTCGATTCCTGACGACCCGGCCGCCGGCTCGCGGGCCGGCTCGAGAAGGCTCAGCCGGCGCTCAATAGTGCTCGCCGACCCGCACGATCTTCAGCGTGTTGGTGCCGCCTGCCTGCCCCATCGGCTCGCCGACGGTCAGCACGACCATGTCGCCGTGCTGCACGTAACCCTGCTTCACGACGATCTCGAGCGCCGCCTGCAGCGCCGAATCGCGGTCGCTGTTGAAGTCGACGTGCAGCGGCGTCACGTTGCGGTACAGCGCCATCGTGCGCTCGCTGCCGACGCGCGGCGTCAGCGCGAAGATCGGCACGTGCGTGTAGTGACGCGACATCCACAGCGCGGTCGCGCCCGATTCGGTCAGCGCGATGATCGCCTTCGCGCCCAGGTGGTACGCGGTGAACAGCGCGCCCATCGCGATCGACTGGTCGATCCGCGTGAACGTGCGGTCGAGGAAATCCTTGTCCAGCTCGACTTCTTCCGACTTTTCCGCCTCGACGCACACGGCCGCCATCGTCTCGATCGTGACGACCGGGTACTTGCCGGCGGCCGTCTCGGCCGACAGCATCACCGCATCCGTGCCGTCGAGCACCGCGTTCGCGACGTCCGACACTTCCGCGCGGGTCGGCACCGGCGCGTAGATCATCGATTCCATCATCTGCGTCGCGGTGATCACGAGCTTGTTCGACTCGCGCGCCATCCGGATCATCCGCTTCTGCAGCGCCGGCACGGCCGCATTGCCCACTTCCACCGCGAGATCGCCGCGCGCGACCATGATGCCGTCGGATGCGTCGAGGATGCTCTGCAGCGCCGGGATCGCCTCCGCGCGCTCGATCTTCGCGATCATCTTCGGCTTGATTCCGTACGGCGCGCCCGCGATGTTCGCGAGCTGGCGCGCCATTTCCATGTCGGTCGCGTTCTTCGGGAACGACACCGCGACGAGGTCCGCGCCGAGCGACATCGCGGTGCGGATGTCTTCCATGTCCTTCGCGGTCAGCGCCGGGGCCGACAAGCCGCCGCCCTGGCGGTTGATCCCCTTGTTGTTCGACAGCTCGCCGCCCACCTTGACGATCGTGTGGATCTCGTCGCCGAGCACGCGCTCGACGGTCAGCACGATCAGGCCGTCGTTCAGCAGCAGCAGGTCGCCCGGCTTCAGGTCGCGCGGCAGCTCCTTGTAGTCGAGGCCGACGCGCTCGTCGTTGCCGAGCTCACAGCCCGCATCGAGAATGAACGGCTGCCCCGGCACGAGCGTGGTCTTGCCGTTCTCGAACTTGCCGACGCGGATCTTCGGGCCCTGGAGGTCGGCCATGATCGCGATCTCGCGGCCAACCTTGCGGGCGGCCTCGCGCACCATTTCGGCGCGCTGGCGGTGATCGTCGGCCGTGCCGTGCGAAAAATTGAGCCGCACGACGTCGAGCCCGGCCTGCATCATCTGCAGCAGAATCTCCGGCGAACTGGAAGCCGGGCCGATCGTGGCGACTATCTTGGTGGCGCGCTGCATGAAACTCCTCATCTGGATCAAGGTGGATGCGCTGGGTGAAACGCTGCGAGAGCCGGAAGCGGCAGGCCCAGCGGCCGCCGCTCCGGGGAGCGTGCCGGTGCTGGCGCCCGGCATCGCTTTGTTCTGAATCTCGTGGTGCTGCACGGCCACGTCGCCGGCGGCCGCCGGTGCGCGCGGGGCGGTGTTCGCCCGCGCGGGCGCGCGTGTGCGCTTGCCCGCGCCGGCCGGCTGCTCCGCTTTCGCGGAGCGCGCGGCCTTCACCCCTGCGCGCGCCGCCACGCTCAGGCCGCCCGCGTTTCGAGCACTTCCACCGCCGGCAGCTTCTTCCCCTCGAGGAACTCGAGGAAGGCGCCGCCGCCCGTCGAGATGTAGCTGACCTGGTCGTGGATGCCGTACTTCGCGATGGCCGCGAGCGTGTCGCCGCCGCCCGCGATCGAGAACGCGGACGATTTGGCGATCGCTTCGGCGAGCGTCTTGGTGCCGTTGCCGAACTGGTCGAATTCGAACACGCCGACCGGACCGTTCCACACGATCGTGCCGGCCTTCTCGAGCTGGCTCGCGAGCGCCTTGGCCGTATCCGGGCCGATGTCGAGGATCATGTCGTCCGCTTCGATGTCGGCGACCTGCTTCACCGTGGCCGCGGCCGTCGGCGAGAATTCCTTGGCCGTCACGACGTCGGACGGGATCGGCACCGACGCGCCGCGCTCACGCGCTTCGTCGATGATCGCCTTCGCCTCGGCGACGAGATCGGCTTCCGCGAGCGACTTGCCGATCGACAGGCCGGCCGCGAGCATGAACGTGTTCGCGATGCCGCCGCCGACGATCAGCTGGTCGACCTTGCCGGCCAGCGACTTCAGGATGGTCAGCTTGGTCGACACCTTCGAACCCGCGACGATCGCCACCAGCGGGCGCGCCGGGTTGCCGAGCGCCTTGCCGAGCGCGTCGAGTTCGGCGGCCAGCAGCGGGCCCGCGCAGGCGACGGGCGCGTACTTCGCGATCCCGTGCGTGGTCGCTTCCGCGCGGTGCGCGGTGCCGAACGCGTCGTTCACGTACACGTCGCAGAGCTTCGCCATCTTCTGCGCGAGCTCGTCCGAATTCTTCTTCTCGCCCTTGTTCACGCGGCAGTTCTCGAGCAGCACGACCTGGCCCGGCGCGACGTTCACGCCGTTCTCGACCCAGTTCGACACCAGCGGCACGTCGCGGCCGAGCAGTTCGGCGAGACGCTTCGCGACCGGCGCGAGCGAGTCTTCCGGCTTGAATTCGCCTTCGGTCGGACGGCCGAGGTGCGACGTGACCATCACGGCCGCGCCGGCGTCGAGCGCGGCCTGGATGGCCGGCACGGACGCACGCACGCGCGTGTCCTCGGTGATGTTGCCGTGATCGTCCTGCGGGACGTTCAGGTCGGCGCGGATGAACACCCGCTTGCCGGCGAGCTGGCCGGCGGCGATCAGGTCGGTAAGACGCTTGACTTGGCTCATGTTGAACAGATTGAAGTAGTGGATGGGGAAAAGGGGTTCACGCTGGACGTGCGCGGGCTGCCGCGAAAGGGCGCCGGATGCGGCCGTGGCTGGCGGTTCGCATGACGCGCACGGGTCAAAATCTCGAACGGGCATTCTAGCCGATCCACCCGGTAGACTGACCCGTGCGGCGGCGAATTCCGCCTATTTGGGATGACGCGCCGGCAGCGACGCATTGCTGCAACGCAACAATGCGTGCGCGCAGCCGGACGGCACGCGCCGAACCGGAACGGCGGCCCATCAGAAGATCAGGCGCAGGAGGGTGAACACGAGCATCCCGACGACGATCGTGCCGAGCATGCTGCGCCGCCACAGAAACCAGCCGAGGCCGGCGAGCGCCGCGTAGAACGGATGGTTGGACAGCGCGAACGACAGCCCGGCCGGCGTTTCGAGCACATCGGGCAGCACGACGGCGACCAGCGCGGCGGCCGGCGCGTAGCGCAGCGCGCGCTGCGCGCGTTCGGGCAGCACGGTGCGCTCGCCGCCGATCAGGAACAGCGCGCGCGTGACGGCCGTGACGATCGTCATCCCGACGATGACGATCCAGATCTCGGTCGCGCTCATTCGATTTCCTTTTCATGCACGGTTTCGGTACGGATGCGCCGCCAGTCGGCCCGCTCGACGAAGAAGTCGGCCGTGCAGCCGGCCGCGAGCGCGGCGAGCACCGCAAGCGGCAGCGCGAGCCGGTACGGCAGGTCGAACGCGATCAGCGACACGATGCCCGCGACCGCGACGGCCGCGAGCGTCGAGCGGTTCGCGACCGCCGACACCATGATCGGAATCAGCGCGAGCGTGCCGGCCAGTTCCAGCCCCCAGCTCGCGGGAAAGACGCTCGCGAGCAGGATCCCGGCGAGCGACGACACCTGCCACGACGCCCAGCTCGCGAGCGCCATCCCCCAGAAATACGCTTCCTTGCCCGGCACGCGGCCGTACGCGAAGCCCTGTTTCTGGAACAGCAGGTAGATCACGTCGCCGTTGAAATAGCCGATCGCGAGACGCCGCCACAGCGGCAGGTAGGAGAAATGGGGCGCCAGCCCGGCGCTGAAGATCACGAAGCGCAGGTTGACCATCGCGGCCGTGAGCAGCACGGTCCAGATCGGAAGCTTCGCCGCGAGGAGCGGCAGCACGGCGAGCTGCGACGAGCCCGCGTAGACGAACAGCGACATCGCGCTCGCCTGCCCGAGCGTCATCACGGACTTGCTCATCGCGATGCCGGTGACGAGCCCCCAGGACAGGATCGCCATCAGTGTCGGGGAATAGTCGCGCGCGCCCTGAATCAGCGCGAAGCGGTCGGTGGCGGACAATCGAGCGAGCATGGGAAAGCGGGCCGCGGCGGGCGGTTCGTCGGGACGCCGGCGCCTCCTGCCGGTGCGGCCCGTCGTTATTGGAATCGGTACCGGACGATTATAGCGCCGGCTCCGCGCCGTCCGACCGGATCGCCCCCAAATGACGCTAAAATAAGCGTCTTTCCGGCTCAACGCTGCACACCACCCGCAGCACATCACCGCTTCCAGGAGAATCGTATGTCAATGGCCGACCGCGACGGCAAGATCTGGATGGACGGCAAGCTGATCGACTGGCGCGACGCCAAGATCCACGTCCTCACCCACACGCTGCACTACGGCATGGGCGTCTTCGAGGGCGTGCGTGCGTACAAGACGGCCGACGGCGGCACCGCGATCTTCCGCCTGCGCGAGCACACCAAACGTCTGCTGAATTCGGCGAAGATCTTCCAGATGGACGTGCCGTTCGACCGCGAAACGCTCGAAGCCGCGCAACTCGCGGTCGTGCGCGAGAACCGGCTCGAGTCGTGCTACCTGCGCCCGATCATCTGGGTCGGCTCCGAAAAGCTCGGCGTGGCCGCGAAGGGCAACACGATCCACGTCGCGATCGCCGCGTGGCCGTGGGGCGCGTACCTCGGCGAGGACGGCCTCGCGAAGGGCATCCGCGTGAAGACGTCGTCGTTCACGCGCCACCACGTGAACGTGTCGATGGTGCGCGCGAAGGCGTCGGGCTGGTACGTGAACTCGATCCTCGCGAACCAGGAAGCAACGGCCGACGGCTACGACGAAGCGCTGCTGCTCGACGTCGACGGCTACGTGTCCGAAGGCTCCGGCGAGAACTTCTTCCTCGTGAACAACGGCAAGCTGTACACGCCGGATCTATCGTCGTGCCTCGACGGCATCACGCGCGACACGGTCATCACGCTCGCGAAGGACGCCGGCATCGAGGTCATCGAGAAGCGCATCACGCGCGACGAGGTCTACACGGCCGACGAAGCGTTCTTCACCGGCACGGCCGCCGAAGTCACGCCGATCCGCGAGCTCGACAACCGCACGATCGGCAGCGGCGCGCGCGGCCCCGTCACGGAAAAGCTCCAGTCGGCGTTTTTCGATATCGTGTCTGGCAAGAACGCGAAGTACGCGCACTGGCTGACGAAGGTCTGAGCGCGCCGCGCCACCGACCGCCCCACACAAAGAGTGACAAGAGAAAGTCTCATGAGCGAAATCAAGGAAATGCCGCTGGTCGAGCTGACAGCCAAGGATCTCCCCGCCTACTGCCCGAACCCGGCCATGACGCGCTGGAACGCGCACCCGCGCGTGTTCATCGACGTGTCGCACGGCGAGGCGCGCTGCCCGTACTGCGGCACGCGCTACAAGCTGCGCGACGGCGAGGTCGTCAAGGGCCACTGAGCCCCGGCGCCGGGCCTCACGGCCCGCCGACCCGCAAGGCGGCGCAGCCGGACGCCCGGCGCGCCGCCCTTTCCCATTCTGGCAACCCGAACGCGGCGCCCGCGCGCCGTGCTTCATTACGACATCGGAAGTCGACCTGATGCGTCGAGCGCTGGTTATCGCACCGAACTGGATCGGTGACGCATTGATGGCGCAGCCGCTTTTTGCGCTGCTGAAGAAACTCCATCCCCGCATCGCGATCGATGCCGTCGCACCGTCGTGGGTCGCGCCCGTGCTCGAGCGGATGCCCGAGATCCACGATGTCCACGCGACCGATCTCGCGCACGGCAAGCTGCAGCTGCTGCGCCGCTGGCAGCTCGCGAGCGACCTGCGCGACGTCGGCTACGACGCGGCGTACGTGCTGCCGAATTCGCTGAAGTCCGCGGTGATCCCGTGGCTCGCGAACATCCCGCTGCGGATCGGCTATACGGGCGAGCACCGCTACGGGCTGCTGAACGTGCGGCACGCGAACCCCGACAAGTCGGGCGAGCGGCCGCCGATGACCACCCACTACGCGGCGCTCGCGTACGCGCCGGGCGCGAAGCTGCCCGAGTCGATGAAAACCCTGCCCGCGCCGCGCCTCGACGCCGACCTGAACGAGACGGCGCGCGTGTCCGCACGTTTCAATCTCGATACACGCAAGCCGCTCGTCGTGTTCTGCCCGGGCGCCGAATACGGCCCGGCCAAGCGCTGGCCGCCCGAGCACTTCGCGTCGCTCGCGACCATCGTCCATCAATCGTTCCCGTATACGCAGATCGTCGCGCTCGGCTCGCAGAAGGACGCCGCGGCCGCGCAGGCGATCGCCGACCACGCGCCGAACGTGCGCAACCTGTGCGGGCAGACGTCGTTGTCCGAGGCGTGCGCGCTGATCGCGCGCGCGAACGCCGTCGTCACCAACGATTCGGGGCTGATGCACGTCGCGGCCGCGTTGCGCCGGCCGCTCGTCGCGTTGTACGGATCGACCGATCCGCGCCATACCCCTCCGCTGTCGGACCTGGCGAAGGTACAATGGTTACATCTCGAATGCAGTCCCTGCTTCGAACGCGAGTGCCCGCTCGGCCACCTGAAGTGCCTGCGCGAACTCGGTCCCGAGCAGGTATTCGGCGATTTGCGCGGCATGCTCGTCGGGCAGCGCTGACCCTGGCCGGCAGCGTCGCACGGCGCGCCGGGCAATCCGATTCACCGGTGTGCGGCGGCTCCATCCGGGCCGCCGCGCTGAATACGGCGCGCGACGCGCGCGAGAGACAACCCCGATGCCACGTTTTGCCCGCCTCTTCGAAGCCGCTGCCGATACGCTGAACGCCTACTACCAGGCCGTCGCGGATGCCAATCTCGACGCGCTGCTGGCGTTGTGGATCGACGAGGATTTCGCCAGCTGCGTCTGGGCGGACGGCGAGCATCTGCACGGTCTCGACCAGATCCGCGGCGGGCTCGCCAACCGGCTCGCGACGCGCCCGGTCACGATCGAGCCGCTCGACATCCGCGTGTACGACAGCCTCGGCACGGTCGTCTATACGATCGCCGAAGCGCATCAGCAGGCCGACCTGACGGCCGAACCCGACATGGTTTTCGCGACGTACGTGATGATCCACGAACGTGGCGAGTGGCGGATCGCGCACATCCACGCGAGCCCGATTCCCGAACAGGCGGCCGGACAATTCGCCGCGAAGATCCGTCATGGGCAGGGTCCGCTGCACTGACGAAAAACGAAGCAACGCATTAGCGGGGCGATCATGAGTACGGCTTCTCCGCCCACCTCGCCGCTGACCGGGGCCCCGGCCCCCGCCGACGACACACTGCGCTATCGCGCACCGCGCTGGCTACCCAACAGCCATGTGCAAACCATCGTGCCGGCGCTGTTCGCGCGGCGTCCGGTTGTCGCCTACCGGCGAGAGCGATGGGAAACGCCCGACCACGACTTCATCGATCTCGACTGGGTCGCGCACCTCGACAGCGCGGCGCCGGCGCCCGACGCGCCGCTGTTCGTGCTGTTCCACGGCCTCGAAGGCAGCTCCGGCTCGCACTACGCGCTCGCGATGATGGCCGCCGCGCGCGCGAAGGGCTGGCACGCCGTCGTCCCGCACTTTCGCAGTTGCAGCGGCGAGATCAACCGCCAGCCGCGCTTCTACCATCTCGCGGACAGCGCCGAGGTCGACTGGATCCTGCGCCGGCTCGCCGGGCAGCATCGCGGGCCGCTGGTCGCGGCCGGCGTATCGCTCGGCGGCAACGTGCTGCTGCGCTGGCTCGGCGAGCATCGCAGCGACACGTCGATCGTGCGCGCCGCCGCCGCGATCTCGACGCCGATCGACGTGCACGCGGGCGGCCGCGCGCTGTCGCAGGGGTTCGCGATGGTCTACACGCGCAGCTTCCTGAAGACGCTGAAACGCAAGGGACTCGCGAAGCTCGAGCAGTATCCGGGGCTGTTCGACCGCGACGCGATGCTGCGGGCCGTGACGATGCGCGACTTCGACGAAGTCGTGACCGCACCGCTGCACGGCTTCGCGAACGCGGACGACTACTGGACACAGGCCACGACCCGCCCGCTGCTGCGCGCGATCGACGTGCCCACGCTGCTGCTCAACGCGCGCAACGATCCGTTCCTGCCCGAGTCCGCGCTGCCGGGCGCCGCCGACGTGTCGCCGGCCGTCGAGCTCGACCAGCCCGCGCACGGCGGCCATGCGGGCTTCATGACCGGCCCGTTCCCCGGCCGCCTCGACTGGCTGTCGGCGCGGGTGTTCGGTTATTGCTCGAAATTCGTCGACCATGGATGACATCGTCAGGCAGGCGCTCGCCAAATGGCCGAACGTGCCGCATTGCACCGGCTGGCTGCTGCTCGACCGGCGCGGCACATGGCGGCTGCGCGACGACGCGGCGCAGGCGGCCGGCGAGCTCGGCTCGCCGGTCCGGCATGCGGCGCTGAACGCGTTCATCGGCCGCAACTACGCATGCGACGCGCAGGGCCAGTGGTTCTTCCAGAACGGGCCGCAGCGCGTGTACGTCGAGCTCGCCTATACGCCGTGGATCGTGCGGCTCGCCGAACGCGACGGGCAGCTCGCGCTCACCGACCAGACGGGCGCCCCGTTCGAACCGGACGCAGCCTGGCTCGACGACGGCGGCGGCGTGCTGTTTCGCGAGGCCGGCACACCCCCGCGCATCGCGGCGCTGCACGACCACGATCTCGGGCTATTCGCCGATCACGCGGATTTCGATGCCGAGCCGCCCATGCTGCGTTGGCGCGACGGCCGCACGCTGCCGCTCGGCAGCATCGCCTGTGCCGACGTGCCTGCGCGGTTCGGCTACGTCGCGAGCCCGGCGCGCCACGCATGCGACGCCGCCGGCAGCAGCAACTGACCCGCCCCGGCGCCGTCGGCGTTCGCCCCGTGGCGGCCGCTACCCGCGGCCGTTCTTCTCGTCGTCGCGCTCTTCCTTGTAGCGCGCCTCGAACTCCAGCAGCCGCGCGCCGATGATCGACTGCTCGTAGAACGACACGTCCTTCGCATCGCGCGCTTCCTTCAGTTGCCGGATCGCCGACGGCCACGCGCCGTCGAGCGCCAGTTTCTCCGCCAGCGCCCGGCGCCGCGCGAGCACGTCGCCCTTGCCGTCGCTCGCCTTCGCGAGGTAATCCCACCAGTCCGGCTGTTCGGGGTCGGCCTTCGCTTGCGCCCGGGCGAGCGTCTGCGCTTCGGCGAAACGGCGCGCGGCGAGCAGCGCCTGCAGGTGCGCGACGATCGCCGCGTGCGACGCCGGCCAGCGCCGCTGCGCGAGCGCCGAGAGCCGCACCGCGTCGTCGGTGCGGCCCGCGCGGCGGGCGATGTCGGCGGCCAGCACGTCGAGGCTCGGCGAACTCGTCGCCGGATCGTCGTCGCGCCGCTCGCGCGCGTCGAACGCGCCGCGCGCCGACGCGAGCGCCTTGTCCGCCGTGTCGTACTGGCCGAGCAGCGTGTTCGCGAGCGCGATGCCGTACCAGTTCGCCGCGACGTTCGGCGCGGTGCGATCGTCGATCTCGAGCTGCATCCGCCGCGCCTCGGCCGAGATGTCGGTCGGCGCCCGGTTCTGCAGCACGCGAAGACGCGCACGCACGAACCCGTATTCGGCCGACTGGCGCGGCTGCCGGTACGGCGCGCGGCGCGCGCGATCTTCCATGTCGGCAATCCGCTCGCCGGTCAGCGGGTGCGTGCGCGCATAGGCCGGCACGCCCGCATCGCCCATCGACGCGCGGTCGAGCCGCTCGAAGAAGCCCGGCATCCCGTACGGGTCGTAGCCGGCCCCCGCGAGCAGCTGGAAGCCGACGCGATCGGCCTCCCGCTCGGCCGACCGCGAGAAGCGCAACTGGTTGTCGACCGCATACGCCTGCCCGCCCATCGCGATCGCGCTGCCGAGATCGCCGCTGCGCGCGAGCACGCCGGCCAGCACACCGAGCAGCATCGTCGCCAGCGCCGTGTAGCCGGTCTTCTCGTTCGCGCCGATCATCCGGGCGATGTGCCGCTGCAGCACGTGGCCCATCTCGTGGCCGACCACCGATGCGAGCTCCGATTCCGTCTGCGTCGTCACCACCAGCCCGCTGTTGATCCCGATGAAGCCGCCCGGCATCGAGAACGCGTTGATCTGCGGATCGCGTACCGCGAACAGGTCGAAGTCCGGCGTGTAGCCGCCGATGTAGCGCGCGGCCGCCGCGGCCGCGAGCCGCGCCGCCATCGCGTTCAGGTAGTCGCGCACGAGCCAGTCGTCGAGATAGTCGGGATCGCGCCGCACTTCGCGCATCACGCGCTCGCCGAGCCGGCGCTCGGCTCGCGGCGTCAGCGAACCGCCGGAGCCATCGCCGAGATCGGGCAGCTCCAGTGCACGCAGCGGCGCGCGCAAGCTCGCGACGGGCGCCGACGCACCGGCCGCGCCCGAGAATCGGCTCTCCGCGCCGCCGTATGTACCGAACACGCCGGTCGCGATGCCGGACGGCACGGTGGAAATCGACGTCCCGCCGCCGGCCGCCGGCTCGAGCGGTGGCGCGGATGCGCTCTGAGCATGGCCGCCCGGCGGCAGCGCGAGCGCCGCCGACAGCGACACGGCAAGCAACTGTTTGACACGCATGGCAGGATGAAAACGACGCCGTCCCGCGCGAGCGGCGCGCATCGCGGCGTTTGGTCTGAATATTCGGGTCATTGTACCGGCGCCGCGACGACTGTCCCGTGCCGCGCGTGCGTCATCTGCGCCCCCGGCGACGCAGGCGCCGCTGCTATGATAGGCGCCCGTCGCGAGGCTGGATCGGTTCGCCGCGTCGGCATGGGTTCCGGTACCCGGCCGATCGCGAAGCAGCGATCGACGGACGTGCGCGCGCACTCCGTTCTCACAAGAGGAAGACATGTCAGGACTCACCCATTTCGATGCCGCCGGCCATGCGCACATGGTCGACGTCGGCGACAAGCAGGAAACCCGGCGCATCGCGATCGCGCGCGGCACGATCCGGATGCTGCCGGCCACGTTCGCGCTGATCCGCGACGGCAAGGCCAAGAAAGGCGACGTGCTCGGCGTCGCGCGCATCGCGGCGATCCAGGGTGCCAAACGCACGGCCGACCTCATCCCGCTGTGCCACCCGCTCGCGCTCACGCGCGTGGCCGTCGACTTCGAACTCGACGACGCGCTGCCCGGCGTGCATTGCGTCGTGCAGGTCGAGACGTTCGGCCGGACCGGCGTCGAGATGGAAGCGCTGACGGCCGTCCAGGTCGGGCTGCTGACCGTCTACGACATGTGCAAGGCCGTCGATCGCGGAATGGTGATCACCGACGTGAGCGTGCGGGAGAAACGCGGCGGGAAGTCGGGGGACTGGAAGGCGGAAGACGCGGCGGGCTGAACGGCCGGGCGCGGCCGGCCCGCAAATTCGAGATAAAGCCGTTTATCTCATACAATTACCGGATTCCGCACGAGAGAGCGTGCGAACCAGCAAAACAGCACAACAAAGCGAGCCCTGGTGATGAATTCGCAAGCGTCAAGAAGCGCGTTGCTGGCCGGACCGGTCCAGCACGAGCGCCTCGTCAAGCTGGATACCCCGCTCGGCCCTGACGTCCTGTTGCCGCAGCGGGTCACGGGCCGGTCGCGGCTCGGACGCCATTTCGAGTTCACCGTCGATACCGTGTCGGTATCCGACGACGTCGAACTCAAGAAACTGATCGCGCAGCCGGTAACGCTGTGGATCCAGCAGGCCGACCAATCGTACGCGCCACACCACGGCTACGTGCATGCGGTCCGACGGCTCGGATCGGACAGCGGCCTCACGCACTTTCAGGTCGTTTTTGCGTCGTTCCTGCACTTCCTGAAATTCCGCCGCGATCAGCGGATCTGGCAGGACCGGTCGGCAGACGACATCATCGCCGACGTGTTGAACCAGCACCCGCAGGCCAAGGGCCGCTTCACGTTCAAACTCTACCAGCCGCTGCCGTCGCGCTCGTTCTGCATGCAATACGAGGACGACTGGAATTTCGTCCATCGCCTGATGGAATCGGAAGGCCTGTACGGTTTCTGGGAACAGGACGACGACGGCAAGTCGCACCGACTCGTCATCGTCGATCGCCTCGATGCGTTGCCCGCGCTGTCGCCGCGAACCGTGCGCTTTCATCACGCGGGCGCGGGCGACGAAGCCGACACGCTCGTCCAGTTCGCCGGTACGCGCACGCTGCGAAGCGTCGCGCGCACCACGCGCACGTTCGACTACAAGCAGCCGCCCACCGCGTCGAATCCGAAGGCCACTCACACGCCGACGATCGCGAACCAGGGCGACCTGCCGGGGCAACTCGAAGTCTACGAATACACGGGTGCGTACACGTATCCCGAGCAGTCGCGCGGCGACCATCTGTCGAAGATCTGGATGGAGGAACAGGAATCGCACGCCAAGCGCTTTCACGGCGTCGGCGGCGTGCGACGCATGGACGCGGGACGCACGTTCGAGTTCGCCGATCATCCCGAACATGACAAGGACGATGCCGGTCAACGCGAATTCGCCGTGATCGAGACGACGTGGATCATCGTCAACAACCTGCCCGTGGCCGACGAGTCGGCCGTTTTCCCGCACAGCCTGCAGGCCGAAATCGGCCGCCTCATGCGGGAAACCGATAACGACCTGTCGCGCGTGCGGCATCCCGACGGCAGCGAGGGCTTCTTTCAGATCCGCATCGAAGCGCAGCGCACGACGGTGCCGTTCCGCAGCCCGTTCGAGCATGCGAAGCCGCCGATGCACCTGCAATCGGCGATCGTCGTCGCCCCGCAGGGCGAAGAGGTTCACACGGACGAGCTCAACCGGGTCAAGGTCCGATTCCACTGGGACCGCGTGAACGACGGCGACGAAAAGGCGTCGTGCTGGCTGCGCGCCACGGCGTCCGATTCGGGCAATGGCTACGGCGCCGTTCACCCGCACCGCGCCGGCGAGGAAGTGCTGGTCGATTTCCTCGGCGGCGACTGCGATCGCCCGATCGTCGTCGGCAAGGTCTACAACGGCGCGACGCGTCCGCAATGGCACAGCAACGGGCTCCTGTCCGGATACCGGTCAAAGGAATATGCGGGCGCCGGCTACAACCAGCTGGTGCTCGACGACGCGACCGCACAGAACCGCGTGCACCTGTACAGCAGCCAGGCCAACACGCACTTGCACCTCGGCTACCTGATCGACCACACGGGCAACAACCGCGGCAGCTATCTCGGCAGCGGTTTCGACCTGCGTTCCGACGCATACGGCGCGGTGCGCGCGAACCGCGGGCTGTATGTGACGACGCATCCGAAGCAGGCGGCAAGCCAGCCGCTCGACGTCGACGAGACGCGGGAGCAGCTCGTGCGCGCGCAAGGGCTGATCGACGCCATGTCGCAGGTCAGCGCGCAGCATCAGGGCGAATCGCTCGACGCCGGCCACACGGCGCTGAAGCAGTTCAGCGATGCGACGCAGCACAGCGTGGGCGGCAACAGCGCCGGCGGCAGGACCTCAGGTGGCGGAACCGGCTCGGCCAATGCGTTCAAGGAACCCGTGATGCTGTTCGGCAGCCCGGCCGGCATCGGGCTGTCCACGCAGCAATCCGCGCAATTTGCCGCGGACCAGCACATCAACCTCGTCAGCGGGCAAAGCACGCACGTCGCCGCCGGCAAATCGCTGATCGCCAGTGTCCTCGACCGGATCAGCCTGTTCGCGCAGAACGCTGGGATGAAGCTGTTCGCCGGCAAGGGCAAGGTCGAAGTGCAGGCGCAGGCGGACAACATCGAGCTGACCGCACAGAAGGCGCTGAAGCTGATCGCCGTCACGCAATCGGTCGAAGGCGCCGCGGCGAAGGAGATCCTGCTGACGTCCGGCGGCGCTTATATCCGCATCGCGGACGGCAACATCGAGGTGCACGCGCCCGGCAAGATCGACATCAAGGGCGCGCAGCATGCGTTCAGCGGCCCCACCCACCTGTCGCAAACGATGCCGACGCTGCCGAACTCCAGCGGCAACTACGACCAGGCGTTCATCGCGCACTGGGCCGGCACCGACATTCCGGTCGCGAACACGCGGTACCAGATGTTCTCGAACGGCAAGCTGATCTCGGAGGGCGTCACCAACGCGGCAGGCGAGACGGGGCTCACGCAGAGCCACGTGCCGCACGACGTCGTCGTCAAGTTTCTGGGGAAATCGAATGGCTGACGGACAACACGACAAGGTGCTCGGGACAGGTGCGGCGATGCTCACCCCGACGGGATACCAGGATCGGCCGAAGGTGCAGATCAACATCTGCGACAAGCATGTGACGCCGGCACCGAAATGGGTCGTCGGTACCTGCCCGTTTTACTATCGGCCGCTTCACGGCGAATACTGGGAGACGGTCCAGAAAGTCAGTATGTCGAGCATATGGGAAACCGTGAAGAAGTTCGCCACGTCATGGGATCCTTGGAAAGACAAGAAGGTCGCCCAGGAATTGCTGCATCGGCGCGAAAACCTGATCAAAACGGAAAGCACGGATTCCGACTGGTCGCGCCACGGCAACTTCATGATGCGTCATATCGGGTGCGGACATAAACCACCCGATTACTACGTTAGTTACGGCTACTACTATTGCTCCGACTATGGCAAGAATCTTTACCCTCGACTCAGCCGCCAAGGGAAAGCGTGGTTGAACAAAGCGCGGAAATTGCTTCAGGTCAACATGGAAGACGGCCTGAATCAGAACATGATGGGCGACACGATCCAGATGGCCAGTCCGACACCCGGAAACGGTAGCGTCGACATGACGTGGCCACAGTTCGAACTCGAAATGAACACAGAAAAGTTCAAGGAATTCGCATTCAAGACGCACCCGATGGCCTATCTCGACGGCGGATTGGCAGACCTGCCGATCATGGATCTAGTCAAGATCGGGATGCGCCCGAACATTCAGGAATGGGGCGACGGAAGAACGTGGGGACAGGCAGTCGATTCGGCCATCCCCGTGCTCAGGAACAAGGCCGACGCATGGGACGTCGATGATCCGGTCGGCAAGGCCCTCGGAAGGCTGCTGGTGAAGTGACATGCGAAAAAGCAAACAATGGCTTTTGATCGCGGGATGCGCGCTCGCTCTACCGATCGCTATTTACGGATATACGGAAATGACTTCAGGGTGGGAAACAGTATCGACCGAATTCATGCGCAACGAGAAGCCGTACGGTGCGGGCGCATTTCGCGTACAGCGCAACGACTTCATGTCATTGAAGGTCGCACGACCGGAACTCACGTTCAAGCCGGAAAGCGAGCAGAAGAACCCTGACGTCGCGGAGTTCGCCGAACCGTGGATGGACGATTCGAACCAACGGCTGAACCGATCGACCGTGAGTTTCCTGCGCGGCACGCTAGGCGGCAGCTCCGTGCGTCACTTTCAGGAACCGGGCCAGACCGCGTCATGGTGGTACTCGCCTGACTGGCGAATCCTGTACGTAAGCACCGGCTGGATGGATTACGCGGCACCGCGCCCCGGCGACGGAGCGGCCCCTCAGACGACCAAGCTCTGGAAGTCGAGCGATGGCGGTCAGCACTGGACCCAGCTCGAATGGCCGGCGAACCGCAACATCAACCGCTTGCTCTTCATAGACTCGCAACGAGGCTACGCCATCGGCTGGGGGCCGCACGTATGGCGAACGGCAGACGGCGGGCAAACGTGGCAGGAAATCACGGAGCCACCTGGTGCCGCCGTCCAAGGCAAGCCGCGCGGGACTTTCGACGGATCCAGCCTCGGTCCGGACGGCATATTGCGCATCGCCTATCAGGTCGAAAACGCCGAACATCGGCAACCGGCAGCCGTTGTCTGGCGGCTCGCGTGGAGTCAGCAGGATTTCGTCCGGGAAGCGGTGCTGCCCGGACAAGTTGTCGTCAGCCTCGAATCGCCACCGGCACCCGTCCGCAATTACGCGGTGTATGCGTTGTCGCGTACAAGCGGCGAATCCGGCAGTGGTCGTGGTGCGGGCGTCATTTCGACCTGGACCAGCGAGCATCCCGATCACATCCAGCAGCTGCATGCGTTCGACAGCTCGCTGACGCTCAACGGACTAAGCGCGGGTCGCAACGGCGTCCTGCTGGTTCACGCGACCGATCCGAACGTCGCGAACGGCGGTGGCGCGCCGATCGATCTGACCATCAGCAGCACCGACGGTGGGAAGACATGGCGGCAAACCGCCGACAAGGCTTCGCAGGGCGGCTACTTCGACCCGGAAACGAATACGCTCTATTCGGTGTTTGCCTACACACTTCGGAAACGGCAGTTCTGATCGCTACCAGACGCATTTGCCGTGGGCCGGGTCCGCAGAATCGGACGACGCCTGCGGCATGATCGGCCTCATGCCCTCTTCTCCATTGACTCCAGCCCACCCCGTGCGCAACCGGTCCAGAGCGAAGTGGCTGACAGCCATCGCGATCGGCAGCATCGTAGTGATTCTGCTGTTCGAAAACACAGGCCCTCGATGGGAAACCGTTTCGTCGAAGGTGACGTGGCCCGACCGACCGGCGGGTGTAGGTGATTTTTACGTCACCGGCAATGAAATCATGTCGCTCACGGTCGCCGACCCTGTGGTGACGCTGAAGCCTCCCGGCGAGTGGAAGAATCCAATGGTCGCGGAACCCACCGAAGCGTGGATGAACAACGCAGCAGAAACCCTCAATCGGCGGACCGTAAATTTCTTCCGTGGCACCCTCGATCAAGGGCTGCAGCGCTTCTTGCAAGCGCCGGGCCAACACACGGCGTGGTGGCATTCGCGAGACGGTCAGGTCCAGGTCATCGGCGTCGGCCGGACTAGCTACACGGCGCCACATCCGGCAGACGGCCTCGTCTCGCAGCAAACCCGTGTCTGGAAATCGCTCGACGGCGGCCGTCACTGGTCACCGCTCGACTGGCCCGAGCACGAGGATATCGCTCAGTTGCTCTTCATCGACGCGCGACGCGGTTATGCGATCGGTCGGGGCCCGGCCGTGCGGCGAACATCCGACGGCGGCGTGTCCTGGCAGCGGATTGCACTACCGCCGGATGCAGCCGTCCGCGGTGCTCCCTGGCGCAGCTTCGCAGGAGTAAATCTTGGGCCCGACGGCACCCTGCGAGTGACCTACCCTGTCGACCGGTCGGCTACGGCCCCTGCCCGCAGCGTCGTATACCGACTCGCGCCAAATCAGCAGGCGTTCGTTCTCGATACCGTCTTACCTGACCAGACCGTCACTCGACTCGTGTCTGCGCCCGCCACGGCTGGCGGCTACGTGCTTTACACGCTGTCTCTCCTCGATAACGAGAGCGGCGAGGATACTGCACCGGATCGCGCACGCCGGACCGGCGTGCTTTCGACGTGGGCGAACACGCGCCCCGACCAAGTCCGGCAAGTGACGACGTTTGACAGGAAGCTCATCCTGAGCGGCCTCGACGTGGGCCGCGATGGCCTATTGCTCGTCTATGCGACCGACCCCGGGCAGGCAATCGATGATCCACCGATCCCCCTGATGATCAGCAGCACTGACGCAGGCAAGACCTGGAAGCAGAATATCGACGCGATCGTCTATCACACTCGGTATTTCAATCAGGATACGAACACGCTGTACTCGTTGCTCGATGAAAGACTGAGGAAACTGTCGTTCCCGGTCCGAAATAACCGTGCCTTACAAGACCGAATCCCGCTGCTACGACGGGAGACTCAATTCGATGAATAAATCACTGCGCCGCGCCGCGCTCGTCATTCGGCGCGCCGCGGCTCGAACACGAACGGTTGCGTGAGCAGGAACGGATTCGCCGTCGCGCCCGTCTGCGTGCAACTCGCGTGCGTCATCGCCTCGACGGCCGCGCGATCGGCCGCCGCATTGCGGCTGCTCGTCGTCACGGTCACGTTCTGCGCTTCGCCGGACGTCGTCATCAATGCGCGCACCAGCACGGTCGCCTGGCGCGTGAGCGGCTTCGCGGTATCCGGATAGACCGCGCGCGGAATGTGGCAGGTCAGCTTGCTTTCCTGCGACGACGTCAGCATCGCGCAGCCAGAAAACAGCATCGCGACGGCGGGCAGGATCAGGTAGGTTGAGCGGATAGCCATGGTCGAATATCGTTCTTGAGTACTGGTCTGGGCACGCGCGCCGCACGACGGAAGCCTTCCCCGGCCGCGCCGCGTGTGTCGCACCGCGCCGCGGCCATCGGACCGGCGCCCCGTTACGGCCGCACGGCCGAGCGACGCTCGACCGCGATCCTGTTCGTGGAATGTCCCGGATAGCCGCGGGCGTTTTCTACGCTCGCACCGGTTAGCCCCGCGCCGCTTTCATGCGAGCGCTTTCGCGCATTGTGCACGCGCCACCCGGTCAACGGCGGCGATTTGACAATGGTTGACGCGAATCGCCGCCCATTCGAGCGGACTCCACGCGATCCGCGATGTAATCGATACCCGACCGGCGTGGCGCGTTGCGCGTGCACCGGGCCGCGGGGCCCGACGTCGATCCGCCTTCATCGCAACCGATAGACGCCGGTATTCCCCGTGCCGGCACGCGCAGCCGTCAATCCGAATCGTCGTCGTCCGAGTCGTCGCCCGCGTCGGCCGGCGCTTCCCCGTACTTTGCTGCCAGTGCGGCCCGGAACGTCTTCAGCGTCGGCTCGTCATCGCACAGCTTGTACAACGCGGCCAGCTGTTGCGGCCAGTCCTTCAATTCCTTTGCAAACACATGCAGGCGCGCGACGGTATCGAGCGCGTCGGCTTCGCGGCCGGCCAGCGCCTGCAGCACCGCGTAGCGGCGCAGCACCGTCTCGCCCGGCAGCAGCGCGATCGCGCGCTCGTGCGCGGCGAGCTTGAGCGGCAGGTTCTCCGACGAAATGGTGAGCAGCGTCGCCGCACCGTAATCGCCCCATGCGCCGAACAGCCGCGACGGCGCATCGCGATACTGCGCGGCCGGGCTGCTGCCGTAATAGAGCACTTCCGCGCGCTGGTAGTCACGCAGCACCGGCACCGCCGCCAGCACGCCACCGAACGACAGCACCGCGAACAGCCCGAATGCCGCGCGCCCCGGCAGGATGCGCAGCGGCTTCACGTCGAGCAGCCCGATCACGAACATCGCCGGCAGCAGGAAGAACATGTATTGCTGCGGATACTCGACCAGCGCATGCATCAGCAGGATGCCGATCAGCGCGAAACCGAACACGCGCATGCTCGACTGCGGCGCCCGCACCGCGCGCACGAACCACGCGACGAGCGTGACGGCGAGCACGCCGAGGCCGACCAGACCAGACTTCGCGAGCAGATCGATGAAGATGTCGTGCGAGTTGTTCGCGATCTCGACGCCGCCGAGCGTGCGCGCGAGCGCAAACTGGTGCGACGGGAATTCGCCCCAGCCGACCCCGAGCAGCGGATGCTCGCGGAACATCGCGAGCCCGTACTTCCACAGCGCGAGGCGCGGCGCGATCTGCCCGGCGTCGCGCATCCGGTCGGCTGCCGACTCCGCGAGATTCAGGTGGTAGTGCACGTTGGCCCAGCGCACCGCGACGTTGACCGCGATGAATGCAACGGCGAGCACGACCGGGATCAGCCACGCACGCGCATTGCCCTGCGTGCGGCGCGATTCGACCCACGCCATCCAGAACCCCGCGACGACCATCACCGCGACCTGCAGCCACGGCCCGCGCGACACCGTCAGCGCGAGACCGACCGACAGCACGATCGACAGCGCGAGCCATGCCCACACCGCGAGCCGGCGCGTCTGCACCAGATACAGCGCGCCCGCCATCGCGAACGCGATATAGCTGGCCAGATGGTTCGCCTGCGCCATGTTGCCGTACGGACGGCGGTCGACCGCGATGTTGTACACCACGACGAACGGCGAGACGGCCGACTCGAGGTGGAACAACTGCACGATCTGCGTGCCGACCGCGAACACGCCGCCGACGAGCAGCGCACCGGCCATCATCCGCGACACGGTTTCCGCGATCCCGTCGCGCGCGAGCGCGTAGCCGGCCTGCATCGCGACGAGCGCCGCGGCCAGATAACCGAGCGCCAGCCAGTTCATCGACGGCACCTTGAGCGGGATCAGCGCCAATTGCGCGATCAGCACCACCGCGAAGCCAATCGGCACGACGAACGCAGCCGGCGCGGCGAACGGCTTGACCGGCCGGCCCGTGCGCGCGAGCAGCACGACCGATACGCCCAGCAACAGATACAGCACGAGCGCGGAAAACTCGGAATAGAAGGTCGGGATCGGATACGTGTGATTCGTGATCGCATACGGCACGATCAGGGCGACAGCCAGCGCAACGAGCGACAACGAACGGGAAAAAGTAGAAGGCATGAGCGAACCGGGTGTCAGCAACCGGCGCACTATACAAAACTTTCCCCGCTCTGTGCGGCGCACGCGCGATGAACCGCGGCGCGGCCGCCGCCGCATCGGACACGCGGCGGCCGGCTTTGCGCACGGGCCACCGCCCTTCCATACCGGCGGCGGCGCTACGCACGGCACTCCGCGGGCGCATATTTCGCGGGCAGCGTCGCGGCGTTACCCGGCAACGGCCCCGCTCCCGGCGCGGGCAGCGACGATGCCTCCTTGCCGGCGGCGAAACATTCCCACGCGATCGCGCCCGCCTGTATCGCCCCCTTTTTGAGCGGTACGCGCGCGGTGGGCGCATCGGCCTTGTCTGGCGCGGACGGTACGAGCACCAGCGTATTCGCGCCAGCCGCGGCGACGCGGGGGGTAAACGCGACCGTGATCTGGCCGGTGGCGCCGTCGATCGCAACCGATTCGACGTTGCGGGTCGCGGCAGGCGGGCTGTAGCCGCCGTCGAGGCTCGCGCCGCTCGCCGCGTTGTCGGCAACCGCGAGCCGCGCCGACGACGCGAGCGCAAGGCCCTCGCCGACGCGCGACCGCGCGAGGTAATCCTGGTACGCGGGAATTGCATAGGCGGCGACGACGCCGACGATCGCCAGCACGATCATCAGTTCGATCAGCGTGAAGCCGGCCGGCCGCCAGCGCGGCGACGGCCGGTTCGCGCGCCGCAGGTCGGCGGCAACGCGACGAAACAGGGAAACGGAAAAAGCTTCGAACATGACAGGCTCCGGAAACGAAAAACGCCTGCCGATACAGGCAGGCGTCTCGATCGTAGCCAGCGGGCCGCGAAGCCGACAGTCGGCCGGATGGCCAGTCAGGGCGCGTGCGTCACGCCGCGGCGCTTCCTGAGCGCGTAACCGATCGCCACGACGAACAGCGCGCCGGCGATGCTCGCGCCATAGACCACCGACGGCGAATCGAGCACCGGCCAGCGGTCGCCGACCGGGTCGTTCACGATCAGCCCGCCCGCGATCCAGCCGAGCAGCCCCGCGCCAAGCGCCACGACGACCGGGAAACGGTCGAGCAGCTTCAGCACCAGCGTGCTGCCCCACACGATGATCGGCACGCTGACGACGAGCCCGAAGATCACGAGCGCGAGCCGGTGCGACGGATCGGCCTGCTCGGCCGCGCCGGCGATCGCGATCACGTTGTCGAGGCTCATGACCGCATCGGCGATCACGATCGTCTTCACGGCATCCCACAGCCGGTCGGCCGGTTTGATGTTGTCGTGCGCGTCGGCGGCCGGCGCCATCAGTTTGATACCGATCCACAGCAGCAACAGCCCGCCGCCGAATTTCAGGAACGGTACGTCGAGCAGCGCGACCGCGAACGTGATCAGCGCGACACGCAGCAGGATCGCCCCCGCGGTGCCCCAGACGACGCCGCGCAGCCGCTGGTTCGCCGGCAGGTTGCGGCACGCAAGCGCGATCACGACCGCGTTGTCGCCGCCGAGCAGGATATCGATGATGACGATCTGGAGAATGGCGCCCCAGTGCAGCGAGGTCAGGAATTCGAGCATGGAGGTGAGGAAAGGACAACGGCCGCCTCGCGGGCGACCCGGTTCATCGCCGGCACATGCATGACGCATGCCCGGTGCTTACGAATTCATTGCGGGAGCATAACAAAAAACGCCGGCAAAGCCGGCGTTTTCTGCAGGACGAGCCCAACGGAAACAATTACAGCGCCTTCTTCAGCAGACGGCCCATTTCCGACGGGTTGCGCGTGACGGTGATGCCGCACGCTTCCATGATTTCCAGCTTCGCTTCGGCCGTATCCGCACCGCCCGAGATCAGCGCGCCGGCGTGGCCCATGCGCTTGCCCGGAGGCGCCGTGACGCCCGCGATGAAGCCGACGACCGGCTTCTTCATGTTGTCCTTGATCCACTCGGCGGCGTTGGCTTCGTCCGGACCGCCGATTTCGCCGATCATCACGACCGCATCCGTATCCGGATCGTCGTTGAACATCTTCATCACGTCGATGTGCTTCAGGCCGTTGATCGGGTCGCCGCCGATACCGACTGCCGACGACTGGCCGAGGCCGAGTGCCGTCAGCTGCGCAACCGCTTCGTACGTCAGCGTGCCCGAACGCGACACGACGCCGATGCGGCCCTTGCGGTGGATGTGACCCGGCATGATGCCGATCTTCAGCTCGTCCGGCGTGATCGTGCCCGGGCAGTTCGGCCCGAGCAGCAGCGTCTTGCGGCCTTCGCGACGCATGCGGTCCTTCACTTCGATCATGTCGCGCACGGGGATGCCTTCCGTGATGCAGATCGCGAGATCGAGGTCGGCTTCGACCGCTTCCCAGATCGCAGCGGCCGCGCCTGCCGGCGGCACGTAGATGACCGACACGGTCGCGCCGGTTTCCGCCTTCGCTTCCTTGACGCTCGCGTAGATCGGAATGCCTTCGAAATCTTCGCCGGCCTTCTTCGGGTTCACGCCCGCGACGAATGCTTCGCGGCCGTTTGCGTATTCACGGCAGGCGCGCGTATGGAACTGACCGGTTTTGCCGGTAATGCCCTGCGTGATGACCTTCGTGTCCTTGTTGATCAGAATCGACATGTATTTTGACCTCTGTTCGATGGGCGTCGCGAGCAAGCCGCGCCGCCCTACGTGTTCATTAGCGCGTGCTTACTTGCCTGCGGCAGCCGCGACGACCTTCTGCGCGGCTTCTTCCATGCTGTCCGCCGAGATGATCGGCAGGCCCGAATCGGCCAGCATCTTCTTGCCGAGGTCCTCGTTCGTGCCCTTCATGCGCACGACGAGCGGCACGTTCAGGTTCACGGCCTTCGAACCGGCGATCACGCCTTCCGCGATCACGTCGCAGCGCATGATGCCGCCGAAGATGTTCACGAGGATCGCCTTCAGGTCCGGGTTCTTCAGCATCAGCTTGAACGCTTCCGTGACCTTCTCGGTCGTCGCGCCACCGCCGACGTCCAGGAAGTTCGCCGGCTCGCCGCCGAACAGCTTGATGGTGTCCATCGTCGCCATCGCGAGGCCCGCGCCGTTCACGAGACAGCCGATGTTGCCGTCGAGCGAGATGTACGCGAGGTCGAACTTCGACGCTTCGATTTCAGCCGGATCTTCTTCGTCCAGATCGCGGTACGCGACGATTTCCGGGTGACGGAACAGCGCGTTCGAATCGAAGTTGAACTTCGCGTCGAGTGCGGTAACCTTGCCGTCGCTGGAGACGTTCAGCGGGTTGATTTCAGCCAGCGATGCGTCGGTTTCCCAGAATGCCTTGTACAGGCCTTGCAGGATCGCGCGCGCTTGCGGAATCGACGCGGCCGGCACGCCGATCTTCGCGGCGAGGTCGTCGGCCTGCGCGTCCAGCAGGCCCGTCGACGGCTCGACGATGACCTTGTGGATCAGTTCCGGGTGCTTTTCGGCGACTTCCTCGATGTCCATGCCGCCTTCGCTCGAACCCATCAGCACGATCTTCTGCGAGATGCGGTCGACGACGAGGCTGACATACAGTTCCTGCTTGATGTCGGCGCCTTCCTCGATCATCAGACGGTTGACCTTCTGGCCTTCCGGGCCCGTCTGGTGCGTGACGAGCTGCATGCCGAGGATCTGGTTCGCGTATTCGCGCACCTGTTCGATCGACTTCGCCACCTTCACGCCGCCGCCCTTGCCACGGCCACCCGCGTGAATCTGAGCCTTCACGACCCATACCGGGCCGCCGAGCTCTTCCGCCACCTTGACGGCCTCGTCAACCGAGAACGCCGGCTTGCCGCGCGGTACCGCGACTCCGAATTTCCGCAGGATTTCCTTACCCTGGTACTCGTGAATCTTCATGCGTGATTCCCTTCAGTCTGAGAGTTGGATGAAAAGTCGCTTAAGACGCTTCTTCGAATGATTTCCGTTCATTCCTTCGTGCTGCCTTCACCGGGCAGATCCGGCCGAATCGGGCCGTACCAGCGCGGGTAGTACTGCCGTACGACCTCGCCGTCGAATCGCAGCGCCCGGCAGCGGCCGAGCTGGAAAGGCGGTTCGGCGTGCACGCCGTCATGGTCCGGCCCTTCGCCGCCCTCCTCGCGCACGTTCCACACATCACCGGCGAACGCCTGGATCGCGGCCGTCGGCAGCACGGCGCACAGTTCGGTGAGATGGGAACAGCCGGCGACGCCGGCGAGCAGCCGGTTCGCGTTGCGGCGGAAATTGCGGAAGAGGTTGAGCCCGATGAGGGCCCGATAGGCGGGAGAAGCGGATTGACAGTGACCGGGATAGGGAACCCATTCCGAAGACGCTTCGGCGTCGACGACATTGAGGTCACGATCGATGGTCACGCGTAGCCAGAGTTCGTGGATCGGCAGGCCCTGGGGCCGGATGCCCGACGCAAGCGCGACATCGCGCGGCTTGTGGTCGGTCAGGCAGGCTTCGATGTCCCACAAGCCGTCGCCGCGCTCGTAGGCTTCCGCTCGGATTGCGCGTCGATGTCGCAACTGACGGGGCACGGGCTCGGATAGCGGCATGCTGGAGGTTGAGGCCGAAGAGGAAAACCCGTGGATTTTAGCATATTGGGTATTTGAGACATCCGGCCTCGACGGCGGGTATTCCCGCCTGTCCGGAAGCGGTTGCGATGCAGCAAAATCGCGCGCCCCGCGCGCGACCGGGCGGCTCAGTCGTCGAGCGGGAAATCGTCGCCGACCTTCAGCAACTTCACGATGGTCGCGCTCGAGAAGCCGCGCGCGGCAAGGAAGCGCGCCTGCTTCGCGCGCTCGGCGGGCGTTTGCGGCAGCGCACCGAATTTCTTGCGCCACACGGCCTGCGCGCGCGTCAACTCGGTCTCGCGCAATTGGGCATTCACCGCTTCGACGAGGCTGTCGCCGACCGCATGGCGCTTCAGTTCGCTGACGATGCGCGCGACGCCGACGCGCGACGCGCGGCGATGCACGAGACTCTCGGCGAAGCGCGCGTCGGACAGCCAGCCTTCCTGTTCCAGCGCATCGAGCACCGGTTCGACGGACTCGTCTTCGCCGACGTAGGGGGCGAGCTTGCGCGCAAGCTCCGCGCGGCTGTATTCGCGCCTTGACAGATAACCGAGCGCACGGCCCTTCAACGACCGCGGCGGTTTCGACGGCTTGCGCTCGCCTACGCCCGACGCGTCGCTCGAAGCAGCGCCGCGGGAAGATGCGCCGGCAGTGCGACGTATGCGGCGCGGATGCTGGCTGCTGCGCGTATAGACATCTTCCGTCGCGGGCGCATCGGCTGCGCGATCGTCCGGGACGCGATCGCCCGGGAAGCGGACACCGGACACGCGACGGCGGGAGCGGTCGTGCGCGTCGAACGACTCATCGTCGTCGAACGGGTCGTCCGGTGCGGCAATCTCAAACGAAACGAGGGCATCGTCGGATGCCCTCGTCGCGGTGCGGTTCGCGGCGTTGCCGCCTGCGCCCCGCCGGTCGGCGCCCGAGGATCCGGCTCGCCGCCCGGAGCGACCCGCCGTTTCGGGCGTGTCGTGCTCCGCCGGCTCGCCAGCCTGACCTCGGCGCGCAACCATCACTCTTCTTCGTCCATCGCCTCGGCTTCGTTGACTACGCCATCGGGCATCGCGACGACACCGAGCGATTCGCGGATGCGGTTCTCGATCTCGCGCGCGATTTCCGGATTTTCGCGCAGGAATTCACGCGCGTTGTCCTTGCCCTGGCCGATCTTCTCGCCGTTGTAGCTGTACCAGGCGCCCGCCTTGTCGACGATCTTCGCCTGCACGCCGAGATCGATGATCTCGCCCTGGCGCGAAATGCCTTCGCCGTACAGGATGTCGAAGATCGCTTCGCGGAACGGCGGCGATACCTTGTTCTTGACGACCTTCACGCGGGTTTCGTTGCCGATCACCTCGTCGTTCTTCTTGATCGAGCCGATCCGGCGGATATCGAGACGCACCGACGAGTAGAACTTCAGCGCGTTGCCGCCCGTCGTGGTTTCCGGGTTGCCGAACATCACGCCGATCTTCATCCGGATCTGGTTGATGAAGATCACGAGGCAGTTCGTGCGCTTGATCGTGCCGGTCAGCTTGCGCAGCGCCTGCGACATCAGGCGAGCCTGCAGACCCGGCAGCGAATCGCCCATCTCGCCTTCGATTTCGGCCTTCGGCACGAGCGCCGCGACCGAGTCGATGACGATCATGTCGATCGAGCCCGAGCGCACCAGCGCGTCGGTGATTTCGAGCGCCTGCTCGCCGGTGTCCGGCTGCGAGATCAGCAGCTCCGGCACGTTCACGCCGAGCTTCGCGGCATATTGGACGTCGAGCGCGTGCTCGGCGTCGATGAACGCCGCGGTGCCGCCCAGCTTCTGCAGCTCGGCGATGACCTGCAGCGTGAGCGTGGTTTTACCGGACGATTCCGGACCGTAGATCTCGACCACCCGGCCGCGCGGCAGGCCGCCGACGCCCAGTGCGATATCGAGACCCAGCGAGCCCGTGGAGACGACCTGGATATCCTCGGCCGCTTCGCCGTCGCCCATGCGCATGATCGAGCCTTTGCCGAACTGCTTCTCGATCTGCGCGAGTGCGGCCGCCAGCGCCTTGCTCTTCTCGGCGGTCATCCCGGAGCCCTTCTTGCTATCTTCCATGAATCGTCCTTTGCTATGATGAGCAGCGTCTGTTAAAGGCGCGCCCGCTTTCAAGCGCCGCCCACGAATGCAGACACTGTATAAAAAAACAGTGTTTTATGCAAGCCCGCAATGCAGGCTGCGTTGTACACGGATAACTTCGGAGACAGCCGCGCCGGCACGAACGCCTCGCCGGCCATCGGTCAGCAACATGCGAATTCTCATCGCCGAAGACGACAGCATACTCGCGGACGGCCTCACCCGGTCACTCCGCCAATCGGGCTATGCCGTCGATCACGTGAAGAGCGGCGTCGACGCCGACACCGCGCTGTCGATGCAGACTTTCGACCTGCTGATTCTCGATCTCGGGCTGCCGAAAATGTCCGGGCTCGACGTGCTCAAGCGCCTGCGCGCCCGCAATTCCAATCTCCCCGTGCTGATCCTGACCGCCGCCGACAGCGTCGACGAGCGCGTGAAGGGGCTCGACCTCGGCGCCGACGACTACATGGCCAAGCCGTTCGCGCTCAACGAGCTCGAGGCGCGCGTGCGCGCGCTGACCCGGCGCGGCGCGGGCGGCGGGCCGACCGTCGTGCGCCACGGCTCGCTCGCGTTCGACCAGGTCGGCCGCATCGCGTATGCGAACGATCACGTGCTCGATCTCTCGGCGCGCGAACTCGGCCTGCTCGAGGTGCTGCTGCAGCGGATCGGCCGCCTCGTGTCGAAGGAACAGCTCGTCGATCACCTGTGCGAATGGGGCGAGGAAGTCAGCAACAACGCGATCGAAGTCTACGTGCACCGGCTGCGCAAGAAGATCGAACCGAGCGGCGTGCGGATCTCGACCGTGCGCGGCCTCGGCTATTGCCTCGAGAAGGTCGCGCCCGCGACGCCGGCCGACCCGGCGGCGCCCCAGCCCGCGGCGGCCGGCACGCCGCTGCGCTGACGCCGGGCGGCGCCGCGATGGCCACGCCGGCCCATTCCCGTCACCCGACCGGCGCGCCGTCGTCGGCCGCCGACGAGGCGCGCGACGCGCGCTACGAGAACCCGTTCGCGCCGCCCGACGAAACCGAATCGGCCGAAACGCCGCGCCCGCGCTCGCTGTTCGGCGAAATCCTCGACTGGATGCTCGCACCGCTGCTGCTGCTGTGGCCGATGAGCATCGCCGTCACCTATCTCGTCGCGAAGACGATCGCGAACAGCCCGTTCGACCGCGCGCTGGAGACCAACGCGTACGTGCTCGCGCGGCAGATCCATCCGGTCAACGGCGTCGCCGAGCTGACGCTGCCGGAGCAGACGCGCGACTTCCTGCGCGCGGACAACATCGACAGCGTCTACTTCCAGGTGCTCGGCACGCGCGGCGAGCTGGTCGCGGGCGAAGCCGACATGCCGCTGCCGCGCGACGAGGACCGCCCGCCGCCGGGCGTCGTCGTGTTCCGCGACGACCTGCTGCGCGGCAACGACGTGCGCGTCGCGTACACGACCGTCGCGCTGCCGCAGGCGAGCGGCGCGCAGCCCGTGCTCGTGCAGGTCGGCGAGACGCTCGACAAGCGCAACGCGCTCGCGAACGACATCATCAAGGGCGTGATCCTGCCGCAATTCGTGATCCTGCCGCTCGCGATCCTGCTCGTCTGGTTCGGGCTGTCGCGCGGGCTCGCGCCGCTCAACGCGCTGCAGGCGCACATCCGCGCGCGCCGGCCCGACGACCTGTCGCCCGTCGAGGCGCAGCGCGCGCCGCCCGAGATCGAGCCGCTCGTCACGTCGTTCAACGACCTGCTCGCGCGCCTCGAACAGAACATGGCGCTGCAGAAACGCTTCATCGCCGACGCCGCGCATCAGATGAAGACGCCGCTCGCGGGCCTGCGCACGCAGGCCGAATTCGCGCTGCGCCATCCGGTGCCGCCCGACGTGCAGCGCTCGCTCGAGCAGATCGCGACGAGCTCCGAGCAAGCCGCGCGGCTCGTCACGCAACTGCTCGCGCTCGCGCGCGCCGAGAACCGCGCGAGCGGGCTCACGTTCGAGCCGGTCGAGATCGGCGCGCTCGCGCGGCGCACCGTGCGCGACTGGGTGCAGGCCGCGCTCGCGAAACGCATGGATCTCGGTTACGAAGGCCCGGACGACGACGCGCCGCTCGACGTCGACGGCAATCCGGTGATGCTGCGCGAGATGCTCGGCAACCTCGTCGACAACGCGATCCGCTACACGCCCGAAGGCGGCCGCATCACCGTGCGCGTGCGCGCCGAGCGCACGAGGCGGCTCGTGCATCTCGAAGTCGAGGATACGGGCCCCGGCATCCCGGCCGGCGAACGCGAACGCGTCGTCGAGCGCTTCTACCGGATCCTCGGCCGCGAAGGCGACGGCAGCGGCCTCGGGCTCGCGATCGTGCGCGAGATCGCCACGCAGCACGGCGGCACGCTGACGCTCGACGATCACGTCTACCAGCACACGCCGCGCCTCGCCGGCACGCTGGTGCGCATCAGCCTGCCGCTGACCGACACCACCCCGGATTAACCCTGACGCGCGCCGCCGCGGCTGGGTGCAAATATGCCGAAACCGGCGTTTTAACGGACGTTCGCATCACGATCGACACGCGAAGCGGCCGGTTCGCCACGGGTTAACGTGCAGTCGTTTTGTACGCGCGAGTCAGTACGCCGTAAGTTTCCGTGCCAATAATCGTCGACAGGCCCGCCCTCCCAAGGCGGCCGCACATCTATATCAAGGGACTTGGAGACGATTCATGGCAACGTTAGGCGGGCAAATTTCGCACTCGCCGATGACGGGCGAAGAGAAGAAGGTGATCTTCGCGTCGTCGCTCGGCACCGTGTTCGAGTGGTACGACTTTTACCTGGCCGGCTCGCTCGCGGCCTACATCAGCAAGAGCTTCTTCTCCGGCGTCAATCCGACCGCCGCGTTCATCTTCACGCTGCTCGGCTTCGCGGCCGGCTTCGCGGTGCGGCCGTTCGGCGCGATCGTGTTCGGCCGGCTCGGCGACCTCGTCGGCCGCAAGCACACGTTCCTCGTGACGATCGTGATCATGGGCGTGTCGACGTTCGTGGTCGGCTTCCTGCCCGGGTACGCGTCGATCGGCATCGCCGCGCCGGTGATCTTCATCGCGATGCGGCTGTTGCAGGGCCTCGCGCTCGGCGGCGAGTACGGCGGCGCGGCGACCTACGTCGCCGAGCATGCGCCGGCCAACCGGCGCGGCTTCTACACTGCGTGGATCCAGACGACGGCCACGCTCGGCCTGTTCCTGTCGCTGCTCGTGATCCTCGGCGTACGCACGTTCGTCGGCGAGGAAGCGTTCGGCAACTGGGGCTGGCGCGTGCCGTTCGTCGCGTCGATCCTGCTGCTCGGGGTGTCGGTGTGGATCCGGTTGCAGTTGAACGAATCGCCGGTGTTCCTGCGCATCAAGGCGGAAGGCAAGACGTCGAAGGCGCCGCTGACCGAGGCGTTCGGCCAGTGGAAGAACCTGAAGATCGTGATCCTCGCGCTCATCGGCCTGACGGCCGGCCAGGCCGTCGTGTGGTACACGGGCCAGTTCTACGCGCTGTTCTTCCTCACGCAGACGCTGAAGGTCGACGGCGCCAGCGCGAACATCCTGATCGCGATCGCGCTGCTGATCGGCACGCCGTTCTTCCTGTTCTTCGGTTCGCTGTCGGACAAGATCGGCCGCAAGCCAATCATCCTCGCGGGCTGCCTGATCGCCGCGCTGACCTACTTCCCGCTGTTCAAGGCGCTCACGCACTACGCGAACCCCCAGCTCGAACTCGCGACGCAGAAGGCGCCGATCACGGTCGTCGCCGATCCGGCCACCTGCTCGTTCCAGTTCAACCCGGTGGGCACGTCGAAGTTCACCAGCTCGTGCGACATCGCGAAGAGCGCGCTCGCCAAGGCCGGCCTGAACTACGAGAACGTCGCGGCGCCGGCCGGTGCGCTGGCCCAGATCAAGGTCGGCGACACGGTGATCCAGACCTACGACGGCAAGGCGGCCGACGCGAAGGCGCAGGGCGCGGCGTTCGACAAGACGCTCGCGTCGACGCTGAAGGGAGCCGGCTACCCGGCGAAGGCCGACCCGGCGCAGCTCAACTGGCCGATGACGATCGTGATCCTGACGATCCTCGTGATCTTCGTGACGATGGTCTACGGCCCGATCGCCGCGATGCTGGTCGAGATGTTCCCGACGCGGATCCGCTACACGTCGATGTCGCTGCCCTATCACATCGGCAACGGCTGGTTCGGCGGCTTCCTGCCGGCGACCGCGTTCGCGATCGTCGCGGCGAAGGGCAACATCTACTCGGGGCTCTGGTATCCGATCGTGATCGCGCTGGCCACGTTCGTGATCGGCCTGCTGTTCGTCAAGGAGACGAAGGACTCGGACATCTACGCGCAGGATTGATGGCGGGTGCGCAGCGGGGAAAGGCGGCGGAGGCACTGCTTCCGCTGGCCGGCTCCCGCCCGTGATGGAGGCCGGCACGGGGCGGCGGCAACTTTTTTCGGGAAAGATGGAAAAAGGTATTGACAGCCAGCCGGCCGATCGACATAATTCAAGTCTTCGGCGAATTAGCTCAGTCGGTTAGAGCGACGGAATCATAATCCGCAGGTCCGGGGTTCGAATCCCTGATTCGCCACCAAATGCAGAAAGGGCTCAGCACAAGCTGGGCCCTTTTTCTTTGCTCCGCAGACATCGCGCGCCAACAATTCGGGCATCGCCAATCCTAATCACGCGACTCCCGCCAAGGTTGCCCAAAATCTGACTGCCCGCCCGAAGCCGCCCCCCAACGCCCGCATCAGTGACGCCTTCTCATCGCGCCCGCAGCGCAACAGCTCCTGCTTCGTTTGCCGTATTTTTCGATACCGCTCGCTTGGAGGTCGCAGCTCGCGGCCAACCACAACTGCACTCGTGACAACCTTCACCGAGGTTGCGGCATAGGTCTTCCTTCTGCTTGGTCTTGTAATCCTACCTGCTTACCACCTTGCGAAGCTCGCCCAGCAGCTTCTTCGTGGCGGCAGGCCCGGAAATGGTCACGTCGTCTACATAAGCCGTCATCCGGCATTTCTCACCCTCTGCCAGTTCAGCGATATCGTTGAACATATGCCTCGCCGCAAAGAAAGCGATCTTCGCCGCACGATTCGTAATACACAACCTCAAGAACGTCGGCCACTTGCCGTTATCACGACATACTGCGTCGATAGCCAATCGGTCCGACTCTGGCCACGGTCTTTGCCGCCGATGGTCCCTGGCGGTCTGCGCAGCAAGTAACGTTGCCTGCAAGACGCCATGTCAAAAATGAAACCGGTAGCCCTCCTCGCGAGCGTTTTTATTGCGGCGACATCTGGTTGCGCATCGCGGCCGCCCATTTCCTTCGAGCCGCCAGCGCCGGCCCAATGCTGCTCCACTTTCCAGAGCTTTCACTTCGGCGACCTTGGGCCCGACGGGGCCGACAGCGTGTCAATCCAGGTCGGACAAAGTCCCACTTTCGACTTTCCTGAAGGGCGATCTACCTTCGTAGCCTACAAAGTTCCGGCAACGCATCCCGAAGTGGTGGAAGTAAGAACGTATATCGCTGCTTGGGGAGCAATGCTGCTTCCCCATGTGACCATATTCAAACCGCGCCTGATGTTCCTCGACGACAACCTGCACATCACGGAAACCGATCGTCTCGAACCACTGAAGCGCCGCTCCAGGTCTCTCGCCACCCCTTACTTTTTCGCAAGAGCGCAGATTCCGGCAAACGCGAAGTACATGATCGTCTACGCCGCATCGTCGGCAAATAGCGAGCGGCTGATTGCCTATTCACAAAACGGCTCGATGTACGCCATACCGAACGCCTACGAAGGCAAAATCTCAATTACTTTCCCATGAACAAGTCAGTACGTATATTCGCACGCGCCCGAGCAATCGCCTTGTGTGTGATTTCTGCTTGGCTCCTCTCTGCTTGCGTCTCGCCTCTACTCACGACCGATATCAAGCTTGGACCAAACGACACGACCGCAAAGGTACGATTCCGGTTCGTCGGTAACGGTTGGTTGAATATCCTCGAACACGGAAGTGCCGCTTGCTATGCTGAAGCAGACCCGGCCATTCGGTCGCTCGCCTCCATCACCTATCAGGCGCGCTCCCTGAATGCAACAACTTGGCTCTTTAGTCAGCCAAGGCTTGGTATGCCGAACGACCTGGAGGATGTGTCGCAACTCACATACGCTGAAGTCCTCGTCAAGGCCGGCATCCCCCTCGTTTTCTCAGCACATTGGAGCATTGGGGATCGCTATCGGTACTACAAGGCTTGGCGATTCCTTAGCTTCACTCCGGTAACGGGAGCGGACTACGAGGTTGTCGTCACGGACGACGTCAAGATACCGATGTCCGTGACTATTGCCCGACTTCAGGTCGATGATGGAAAGATCGTGCGAACTCCTGTGGAGGTAACGCCGCTGCGCATCTGCGGGACTTCCTGACTCGTCGATTGACAGGAGCGACGCAAATCGGTCTGGACAATAGCCGTGCACATCCCTGATTCGCCACCAAATGCGAAAAGCCGCTGTTTCTTTCGAAACAGCGGCTTTTTTCATTGCTTCATCCAGCACCCGCCGTGCCGCGCGCTGCCCGTCCTTCAGGCCGCGCGCCGCGACTACGCCACCACCGCTCCGCGCTGCGCCTCTGCCGCCTCCACCCCCACCTTCCCGCGCCAGTTCTCCCCGCCCTCCAACGCCGGCGTCGCCTCGAACACCTCCGCGATCCAGTCCGCGAACACGCGCACCTTCTGCGACAAATGCCGGTTGTGCGGATACACGATCGAGATCGGCTTCGGCTTCGGATTGCAGTCCGGCAGTACCTCGACCAGCGAACCGTCGAGCAAGTGCGGCAGCACCATGAACAACGTAGGCTGGATCATCCCGAAGCCTTCGAGCCCGCACGTCACGTAAGCATCCGAATCGTTGACCGTGACGCTGCCGTTCATCCGCACCTCGAACGGCTTGCCGTCGATCATGAACACCCACGGAATCGTCCGCGCGCCGTGGCTCGCGCGAAAATTCACCGCCTGATGTTCGACGAGATCGGCAATCTCGTTCGGCTCGCCGTGGCGCGCGAGGTAATCGGGCGACGCGCACGTCACGCGCTTGAGCATCCCGATGCGCCGCGCGACCATCGACGAATCCTCGAGCGGCCCGACCCGGATCATGCAGTCGATGCCTTCCTCGACCGGATCGACGTAGCGGTCCGACAGCCCCAGCTCGAGCGTGATGTCCGGATAGCGCTGCCGGAAGGTCGACAGCGACGGCAGCACGATACGCCGCCCGAGCGAACTGGGCATGTGGACGCGCAGCATGCCGCTCGGCTTGCGGTTGCCCGCCTGGAAACTCGCGTCGGCCTCGGCGATCTCCGCGATGATCTTCATGCAATGCTCGTAGTACGCGGCGCCCTCCGGCGTCAGCGACAGCCGGCGCGTGGTCCGGTGCATCAGGCGCACGCCGAGCAGCGCCTCGAGATTCTGGATGATGGTCGTCACCGACGCGCGCGGCATCGAGAGCGTGTCGGCCGCCCGCGTGAAGCTGTTCGCGTCGACCACGCGGGTAAAAACTTCCATTGCCTGGATTCGGTCCATGCTGCTCCCCCCTTTCGAATCGCCAACGGAACAGAATAGAGCGCGCGGTGGGCGCGGCACAAGCCCCTGCCTATTGTTCTCCGATCCTGAATAGTTTCGAAACTTCGGACTGGAAACCGACCGGTTTCCGTTCAGTTCCGGGCGCCACCCGCTCCGGCCCCGATGATCGGTCGACCGTTACCGCACGAACCGCTCGCGATATCCCTGCGGCGACACGCCGAACACGCGCACGAAACTGCGCCGCAGCGTCTCTTCGGAACCGAAGCCGCACCGCCCGGCGATCCGCTTGACGGGCCACGCCGTTTCGCCGAGCAGGCGTTGCGCGGCCTCGACACGGATCTGCTCGACCGCGCGCGCGGGCGTGCGGCCGGTTTCCGCGCGATAGTGACGCACGAAGCTGCGCTCGCTCATGCTCATGCGCTCGGCCAGCGCGGGCACCGACAGGTCGGCCGTCAGGTGCTCGGCCATCCACGCGTGCAACTCGCCGAACCGGTCGGCGGTGCGCTGCATCGACAGCATCGTGCTGAATTGGGCCTGCCCGCCCGGACGCTTCAGGAACACGACGAGCTCGCGCGCGACGTCGAGCGCGGTCGCCCGCCCGAGATCGTCCTCGACCAGCGCGAGCGCGAGATCGATGCCGGCCGTCACGCCGGCGGACGTCCACAGCGCGCCTTCGCGGATGAAGATCGGGTCCGGCTCGACGCGCACGTTCGGGTAGCGCGCCGCGAATTCCTCGCAGCGCGCCCAGTGCGTGACCGCGCGCCGCCCGTCGAGCAGACCGGCCTCGGCGAGCAGGAACGCGCCGGTGCACACCGACGCCACGCGCCGCGCGCGTCCGGCCTGCTGCCGCACCCAGCGCACCACCCGCGCATCCTTCGACGCCGCGTGCACACCCTTGCCGCCGGCGACGATCAGCGTGTCAGGGTGGCGCGCGATGGTGCGCAGCGACTCGGCCATCACGACGAGGCCCGACGACGTCTCGACAGGCCCGGCTTCGACGGCCACGACGCGCGGCGCATACGGCGCCGGCTGCCCGCGCTCCAGCGCGAGTTCGTTGACGGACGCGAACACCTGCAGCGGCCCCGTCACATCGAGCAACTGCGCACGGGGAAACGCGAAGATCAGGATCGAACGCGGGGCGGCGGCAGGCATGGCGATTGGCTGAAAACGTGGGTGATATGGCAATTTCGCCAAACACTACGCGCCTAGAATCGATCTGTCCATCCCGTGCCGAACGGCGCGTTCCCTTCCTCTCCGGAGCCTTCGCATGACACTTCACATCGGCCTTCTCGTCTTTCCGGGCGTCCAGCAACTCGACCTCACCGGCCCGCACGACGTGCTCGCGTCACTGCCGGACGCGGCCGTTCATCTGGTGTGGAAGTCGCGCGACGCGGTCGCGTCGAGCAGCGGCCTCGCGCTCGCGCCGACCTGCACGTTCGACGACTGCCCGCCGCTCGACGTGATCTGCATCCCGGGCGGGATCGGCATCAACGAATTGCTGCTCGATGCCGAAACGATCGCGTTCGTGCAGCAGCGTGCGGCCACCGCGCGCTACGTGACGTCGGTCTGCACGGGCTCGCTGCTGCTCGGCGTGGCCGGCCTGCTGCGCGGACGACGCGCGACGACGCACTGGCGGTTCCACTCGCTGCTGGAACCGCTGGGCGCGATACCCGTGCGCGAGCGCGTCGTGCGCGACGGCAACCTGGTCACGGGCGGCGGCGTGACGGCCGGCATCGACTTCGCGCTGACGATCGCCGCGGAGCTCGTCGGCGACGAAGAAGCGCAGGCGATCCAGCTTCAGCTCGAATATGCGCCCGCGCCGCCGTTCGACGCCGGCTCGCCCGACACCGCGCCGGCCGCGGTCGTGACGCGCGTCACCGAACGTACGGCGGCCGGCTTCGCGAAGCGCAAGCAGATCGTCGAGCAGGCGCTGCGCGCCACGTCGCGCTGAAGGCGGATGTCGGGAAAATGACTGGAAAGCGGCGCCCGCGCGCGCCGGGGAACACATCGATGAACATCATCCGAAGCGCCGCATTCACGGCGGACCGCGCGTGGGGCGCCCTCGACATCGCGAACCTGAACGGCATCACGGTCCGGCTGCACTGGACCGACCAGCCGTATCGCTGGCACGTGAACGACGGCGAGGAAGTGTTCGCGGTGCTCGATGGCCGCGTCGAGATGCGCTACCGCGAAGCAGGCGTCGAGCACGCGACGGTGCTCGAAACGGGCGACGTATTCCACGCGACGGTCGGCACCGAACATGTTGCGCATCCGCTTGGCGCCGCGCGCATCCTCGTGATCGAGACCGAAGGCAGCGCCTGACGGCCGGTATCGGCGCCGCGATGCCGCGCGAACGACGAGCGCCTGCGGGCGGCGGGACTCAGCCCGAGATCGTCCCGGTTGCCTGCGATGCGATCAGTTTCGGCTGCGGCGTGCACTGGCACTGGCACAGGTCGTGTTCGAGCGCGACGACCTTGCCCATCACGGTCATCGTGCGCTCGCCGCCGTCCGACACGATCACGCCCGGCGACTTGCACGCCGCACAGAACACGGATGCGCCGAGATACGCGAGTTCGCGCCCGTCGAACGACGAATTGGCGATCCCTTCGAGCACGACGCCGCCGTGATCGGTCGTGTCGCCCTTCAGAATGAATTTGCGGCTCATGATGTCGGTTCTTCCCTCGGAAACGCCGCGCAACGCAGCCGTGCACGGGCATCGTGAAACCGCCCGTCGGTCGCGGGCGTCCCGCGAGCATATCACCGCTCGCGGCCCCCGCAGCCGATCCACGCGGCCGGCAGCCCTCCACCGACGCGCCGCGGCCGTTTCGCGGCAAACGCGCCCCTGCCGCGTCGGCGCCCGCCGACCGTACGCCCACACCGCGCGCCGAACCGCCTCATGGTGGCCGGCCGGATGCGCGAGCATGGCCTGGATCGATATCGGGGCAACGATTCCCCGCCGTGTCGGCCAGCCTGCTCGCGCGCCGCGATGGGCCGGACACGATTGCATGCGACGGTTCGATCCGCTGCTTCGTCGCGGCCGTGCGTCGGCACGATGGCGCAAAAACGCCGGAAATACTTTATCTCGATAAAATCGAATCGCCCGATATCTCAAATACGTGAAAAAAACAATCGTATGAACATTCGTACAATTACTAAAAATGGTTGTAAAAATTACCCTTAACCGGACGCAAACCAGCGCTACCAAAACGCCGAAACCCTATATTTTCCGGGCTTCCCAGCCATCAAATCAACCTGTCGTTTCATAATACTTTTTTCCTCCATCGTCCGACGCTCTGAACAGCAAATTGGAAGATAGAATTAAATAAACAATTTCTGATTCTAGGCAAAAAAATGGACGAACTCCTTCCAATGCGACTATTTGTCAAGGTTGCCGAACTACAAAGTTTCGTGCGCGCCGCGACCGAACTGAACATCTCCAATTCGTCGGCCACCCGCATGATCATGAGCATCGAGAACCGGCTCGGCGCGCGCCTGCTGAATCGCACGACCCGCAGCCTGTCGCTGACCGACGCCGGCCACCTCTACCTGGCGCAGATGCGTCACGTGATCGAGGAAATCGACCGCGTCGAGGAAACGATCGCGTCGATGCACCAGGAACCGATCGGTTCGCTGAAGATCGCCGCGCCGGTCATGTTCGGCATGCACGTGCTCGCGCCCGCGATCGACGCGTTCAAGGCACGCCATCCCAACATCGTGCCGGAAGTCACGATCGTCGACCGCCATGTCGACCTCGTGTCGGAAGGCTTCGATATCGGGCTGCTGCTGTCGCAGCACATCGGCAACAGCACGTTGGTGAAGCGCCCGCTCATGCAATTCCAACGCGTCGTCTGCGCGTCGCCGCAATATGTCAGCCGGCACGGCTCGCCGGCCCATCCGCACGATCTCGCCACGCATGCATGCCTGGTGTTCCATGCCGACTTCGCGAGCGATTACCTGACGTTCGAGCACGACCAGACGCGTGTCACGGTGCGCCCGAACAAGGCCGCGTCGTCGAACAACTTCGGCATGATCCGGAACTGGGCGCTTGCCGGCATGGGCATCGCAGTCCTGCCGGACTTCCTCGCCGAACCGGATCTTCATGATGGCCAGCTTCTGGCCCTGCTCGCCGACTATCGTCTCGAAGCGCTCCAGATGAACGTCGCATACCCGAGCCGCAAGCACTTTCCGCGTAAATCCCGCCTTTTCATCGATCACCTCGTCGAACATTTCGTCAGTTGAATGATGCGATCGCGACGGTCTTTTCGGTGCCAGATGGCTTTCGAACGCGGATGCGGGACGACGTGTACCGCGAGGCCGCACCCGCGCGCGGGCCCGGCCTCGCGGCGCACGATTCCGGTGCGGGCACGGGTGTTGCGCCGCTGCATCTCAGTAGTGAACCACCCTTGGCAGCCCGCTGCGGAGGACTACACTAATCCTTAATGAGGTGCGGCCGGAGCCCGCGCCTTCAGGGAGACGCCGCCATGAATCGGCCGCTGAATCGCATCCTGCCGCGCGTGACCGGAGCTGCATCGGTCTGGACGTGGATCAAGTGGTCCTTGCTGGCCGCGCTGGTGATCGCGATCGCGGTCGTGGTGAGGCTCGTGATGACCGAAATCGCGACGTCGCGCCTGCAGGCGCACTATTTGTCCGAGCTCACCCGCGACGTCGGCTACACGGTCGAAACGGGCGCGAGCAACCACATCCGTTTCCCCGCGAACGGGCCGTACGATCAACGCCTCGGCTATTCGATGATTCCCGCGTTCCAGCAGCGGCTGCTCGCGCGCGGCTTCGTCGTCGGCAAGCAGGCGCGCGATTCCGACCGGATGCTGGCGCTCGCCGATCATGGCCTGTTCCTGCCTTACGAAGAGAAAGACCAGACCGGGCTGATGCTGTTCGACTCGACCGGCTCGCCGCTGTTCGCGACCGTGTTCCCGCAGCGCGTGTACGCCGATTTCGACACGGTGCCGCGCATGGTCGTCGATTCGCTGATGTTCATCGAGGATCGTTACCTGCTCGACCCGAACCAGCCGAACCGCAACCCGGCGATCGACTGGGGCCGCTTCAGCCGCGCGCTCGCCGACCAGGCGCTGCACGTCGTCAATCACCACCAGGCGCGCCCGGGCGGCAGCACGCTCGCGACGCAGATCGAGAAGTTCCGCCACTCGCCCGACGGCCGTACCGCGACGCCGCCGGAGAAACTGCGGCAGATCGCGTCCGCGTCGATCCTCGCGTACCTGAACGGCCCGCAGACGATGCTCGCGCGCCGCTCGATCGTCGTGCGCTACCTGAATTCGGTGCCGCTCGCCGCCCGGCCGCACGTGGGCGAAATCACCGGTATCGGCGACGGTCTCGCCGCGTGGTACGGCCGCGACTTCAACGACGTGAACCGCATCCTGTCCGCGCCGACGACCGGCGACAACGTCGACCAGCAGGGCAAGACGTTCCGCGAGGTGTTGTCGTTGCTGATCGCGCAGCGCGCGCCGTCGTACTTCCTGAATCGCGGGTATCCGGCGCTGCAGAAGCTGACCGACAGCTACCTGCGGCTGCTGTCGAACGGCGGCGTGATCTCGCCCGCGCTGCGCGATGCGGCGCTCGCCGCGCAGATCGAACGCAGCGCGCCGCCGGCCGCCGCGCGCGTGCAGTCGTTCGTGTCGCGCAAGGCCGTCACGTCCGCGCGCGCGTCGCTGCTGTCGGCGCTCGGCATCGCCGACCTGTACCAGCTCGACCAGCTCGACCTGGAAGCGACCAGCACGCTCGACAACGGCGTGCAGCAGGCGGTCGCCCAGCGGCTCGCGCAGGCGTCGACCCGCGACGGCGCGCAGGCGGCCGGCCTGTACGGCTTCGAGATGCTCGCGCCGAAGGACGACCCGTCGCACCTGACGTACAGCTTCACGCTGTACGAGCATCGCAACGGCGCGAACCTGCTGCGCGTGCAGACCGACAGTGTGAACCAGCCGTTCGACGTGAATCGCGGCGGCCGCATCAACCTCGGTTCGACCGCGAAGCTGCGCACGTTGATCACGTACCTGCAGATCGTCTCCGACCTGCATGCGCGCTACGCGAACCTGTCGAACGCGGAGCTGGCGCGCGTGAAGCCCGATCCGATCGACGGGCTGTCGCGCTGGGCGCTCGACTACCTGTCGCATACGCGCGACCGCTCGCTGCAGGCGATGCTCGATGCGTCCGTCGAACGCAAGTACTCGGCGAGCCCGGACGTGTTCTACACGGGCGGCGGCGCGCAGGTGTTCTCGAACTTCGAGAAGTCGGACAACGGCCGCATCATGACGCTGCACACGGCGTTCGAGCACTCGGTGAACCTCGTGTTCGTGCGGCTGATGCGCGACATCGTCCACTACGAGACGCTGCAGGCGGCCGGACCGTCGTCGTCGTGGCTGAACGATCCCGCCCAGCGCCAGCACTACCTGCAGCAGTTCGTCGACGGAGAAAGCCAGGTCTACGTGAAGCGCTACTACACGCGCTATGCGGGCAAGGCGCCCGACGACGCGCTCGCGCTGATGCTGCGCGACGTACGCAAGTCGCCGCCGAAGCTCGCGACGGTGCTGCGCAGCGTCGCGCCGAACGAATCGGTCGCGTGGTTCGCCGCGCGGATGCGCGCGCAACTGAAGGGCACGCCGGCCGCGACGCTGTCCGACGACGATCTCGCCGCGCTCTACGCGAAATACGCGATCGACCGCTTCAACCTGAACGACCGCGGCTATATCGCGAGCGTGCATCCGCTCGCGCTGTGGACGCTCAACTACCTGCGCGCGCATCCCGCCGCGTCGCTCGCGGACGTTCAGCGCGACAGTCGCGACGCGCGTTTCTACACGTATTCGTGGCTGTACAAGACCCGCTACCACGCGACGCAGGACCGGCGCATCCGCCGCATGGTCGAGCTGCGCGCGTACGCGGAGATCACGAAGTCGTGGCGCGCGCTCGGCTATCCGTTCGCGGAAGTGACGCCGTCGTATGCGGCCGCGATCGGCGCATCGGGCGACCAGCCCGACGCGCTCGCGAAACTGATCGGCCTGATCGTGAACGGCGGCCAGAAGGCGCCGACCGAGACGATCACGCGGCTCGATTTCGCGAAGGGCACGCCGTACGAAACGCGCTTCGTGCGCGCGGCCGCGCAACCTCAGCCGATACTGCCGCCGGAGATCGTCAAGGTGGCGCACACGCTGCTGCGCGACGTCGTGCTCAACGGCACCGCGCGCCGCCTCGCGAGCGGGCTCACGCTGCCCGACGGCAAGACGCTCGACGTGTACGGCAAGACGGGCACGGGCGACCAGCGCTTCAACGTGTATGCGCGCGGTGCGCGGCTGATCGAATCGCGCAAGGTCAACCGCAGCGGCACCTTCGTGTTCGCGATCGGCGACCGGTTCTTCGGCGTGCTGACGGCGACCGCGCACGAGCCATACGCGGCGCGCTACGACTTCACGAGCGCGATGGCCGTGCAGCTGCTGAAGTCGATGGCGCCGGCGCTCGCGCCGCTGATCGAACGGCCGGCCGACGCCGGCACGCGCACCGCGGGCCCGGCGCCGCAGGCGGAAACGCCCGCGCCGGGCGCGACGACCGCGCACCCGTCCTGACCCGATCGCCGCGCGCAGGCGCCCGCACCGGCGCGCCGGTCAGTGCGAGCGGCCGTCGTAGTGCGTGACGGGCAGCGCGTCGAGATCGACGCCGTCGATGCAGCGCACGTTGATCGCGGCCATCGCGGTGCCCTTCGGATCGACACCCTCGCCGAACGCGTGAATCCCGCAACGCTTGCAGAAGCGATGCCGGATCACGTGCTTGTTGAACAGGTAGGTCGCGAGATTTTCGTCGGGCGTCAGCAGCTTCATGTGGTCGCGCGGCACGAACCACATCAGCGCGCCCTTGCGCCGGCAGATCGAGCAGTTGCACGCCATCACGCCCTGCAGGTCGCCTTCCGCCTCGAACGTCACGTCTCCACAATGACAGCTTCCGCGATAAAGCATGGTCGTCTCCCGGTGCAGCCCGTGCGCAGCGCCGGCGCCCGGGCGGGACACCGTTGGCCGGGCCGATCCAAACGCGTACAGTAGCGCTCGCATGCGCCGCACGCAATGTGCGGCGCCCCCTCACCCGTCAAGGAGACCGTCATGCTTGAACTGCGCCCCGGCTGCGAATGTTGCGACAAGGATCTGCCGCCGGATTCGACGGACGCGCGCATCTGTACGTTCGAATGTACTTTTTGCGCGACGTGCGCCGACGACGTGCTCAAAGGCCAGTGCCCGAACTGCGGCGGCGACCTGGTCGCGCGGCCGCGGCGGCCAGCGAGCCTGCTCGCGAAGTACCCGCCGTCGACGGAACGCATCCACAAGCCGGGCGGCTGCGCGAACGCCTGACGGCACCGCAACGGCGCCGCCCGCCCCGCTTCCGTCACGACATCTCGATCCGCGCACGCGTCACCGCGAGCAGCGTCGCCATCGCGCGGCGCGCGCCGTCCTCGTCGCGCACGCGGATCGCGTCGCTGACGGCCGTATGCTCGGCCAGCGACGCGTTGTAAACGTCCGCCCGGCGCGCATTCAACTGCAGTTGCGCCTCGAGCGTGCGATCGATCAGCGCGCCGAGCGGCACCAGCAGCTCGTTGCCGCCGGCCTCCAGCACGCTCAGGTGAAAGCGCAGGTCGGCGCGCACCCATTCGTCGACGTTGCGCGCGGCGGCCATCGCGCGCGCCGCGCCCTCGATCGCGTCGAACGCGTCGGGCGTATGCGCGCGGGCGGCGAGCGCGGCCGCGTACGGCTCGATCATCTCGCGCATTTCCTGCAGCTTCAGCGCGAACGCGAGCGGCGGCGCGACGCGCGCATACCAGTCGAGCAGGTCGGCGTCGAGCAGGTTCCACGCCTGGCGCGGCCGCACGCGCGTGCCGACCTTCGGCCGCGATTCGACCAGCCCCTTCGACGTCAGCGTGCGCAGCGCCTCGCGCATCACCGTGCGGCTCACGCCGTACATCTCCATCAGGTCGGGTTCCCTCGGCAGCAGCGATTCGGGCGGATAGTCGCCGCGCAGGATCGCCGTCGCGAGCCGGAAAGCCGTCTGTCCATGCAGGTCGCGTTGAATGATCGTTCTCCGTCGGGCGGGCTGCCCACTATCTGCACATTAATGCTATTAATACTATTTTTTATTCGACTACGCTAGGATAACCGCGAAAGCACGGATCGTGCGCCGCGCCCGAACGGTCGCGCCGGTCAATCATGGAGACTCGCATCGTGAAAATCACCCGCCTCGAAACCTTCGTCGTCCCGCCGCGCTGGCTGTTCCTCAAGATCGAAACCGACGAGGGTGTCGTCGGCTGGGGCGAGCCGGTCGTCGAAGGCCGCGCGCACACGGTCGAGGCCGCCGTGCAGGAACTGGCCGACTACCTCGTCGGCCGCGACCCGCTCCTGATCGAGGATCACTGGCAGGTGATGTACCGCGCGGGCTTCTACCGCGGCGGCCCGATCATGATGAGCGCGATCGCGGGCGTCGACCAGGCGCTGTGGGACATCAAGGGCAAGCATCACGGCGTGCCGGTGCACGCGTTGCTCGGCGGCCAGGTGCGCGAGCGCATCAAGGTGTATTCGTGGATCGGCGGCGACCGGCCGAGCGACGTCGCGAACAATGCGCGCGCGGTCGTCGAGCGCGGCTTCAAGGCCGTGAAGATGAACGGCTCCGAGGAGCTGCAGATCGTCGACACCTACGACAAGGTCGAGCAAGTGATCGCGAACGTCGCGGCGGTGCGCGACGCGGTCGGCCCGCACGTCGGGATCGGCGTGGACTTCCACGGCCGCGTGCACAAGCCGATGGCGAAGGTGCTCGCGAAGGAACTCGATCCGTACAAGCTGATGTTCATCGAGGAGCCGGTGCTGTCGGAGAACGCCGAGGCGCTGCGCGACATCGTCAACCAGACCAACACGCCGATCGCGCTCGGCGAGCGGCTGTACTCGCGCTGGGACTTCAAGCACAGCCTTGCGGGCGGCTACGTCGACATCATCCAGCCGGACGCGTCGCACGCGGGCGGCATCACCGAGTGCCGCAAGATCGCGACGCTCGCGGAAAGCTACGACGTGGCGCTCGCGCTGCACTGCCCGCTCGGGCCGATCGCGCTCGCCGCGTGCCTGCAGCTCGATGCGGTCAGCTACAACGCGTTCATCCAGGAACAGAGCCTCGGCATCCACTACAACCAGGGCAACGACCTGCTCGACTACCTGCGCAACCCCGAGGTGTTCCGCTACGAGGACGGCTTCGTCGCGATCCCGCAGGGCCCGGGGCTCGGCATCGACGTGAACGAGGAGAAGGTGCGCGAGATGGCGAAGACGGGCCATCGCTGGCGCAACCCGGTGTGGCGCCACGCGGACGGCAGCGTCGCCGAGTGGTGACGAACGCGTGAGATAAGAGCGACGCACGCGTGCCGCGCCACGCGTTCGACACGGCCGCCCCGACAAGGCGGCCGTTCTTGCATCCGCGCCACGCGCGCGGCGCGCGCCGGCGCCCGGCGCCGCGCCGTCCGGCCGTCAGCCGAGCGCCGCGAAGCCCGGCACGCTGAACGACAGCACGGCCGCCGCGACGAACACGCCGATCATCGTCATCCCTTCGAGATGCAGGATGTTGCGGAACGTGTGCGCGTCCTCGGTCGACGCGGTGCGGCGCAGGCGCGGCAGCGCCGAGAAGCGGTTGAGCCCGCCGAGCACGAGCGCGAGCGCGACGAGCAGCAGCTTCAGCAGCAACACGCGGCCCCACGTGCTGCCGTCGAGCGGCGCGAGCGAGCCGCCGAGCCCGCGGATCGCGTTGAGCGCGCCGGTGCCGAGCACGAAGACGACTGCGACGATCGACGTGCGCGACAGGTGCTGGCCGATGCGGATCAGCGCGCCGCGCGCGACCGACGTCCCGAGCGCCGGCAACACCGCGAGCCCGCCCGCGAGCACGAGGCCGCCCCATACGGCGGTGGCCAGCAGGTGCAGCGTCTGCACGCCGACCGCCGCGGACAGCACGCCGCTGTCGGCCGCATGGCCGAGCGACGCCTTGCCGGCCGCCACCACGATCACCGCGAACCACAGCACCGCATGCGCGAGCGGGCCGTCCGGCTTCGCGAGCGCGACGATCGCGAGCAGCACCGCGCCGGCGAACGCGACGCTCCATGCGAAGCCCGTGTGCGTCTGCATCAGCATGACGGGAATCGCGGCGAACGCGCCGCCGAGCCCCGCGCCGCTCATCGCCGCGGCCTCGTACACGAGCCAGCCGAGATCGGCGAGCACCAGCGCCAGCGCGGCCGCCACCAGCGAATGTTGCGCGCGCAGCCATGCCGGGTGCGACGGCGCGATGACCGGCCGCGCGCCGTCCTTGCCGAGCCACGCCTTGAGCAGCGCCGAGCCGACCGCCATCGCGAACGCCGCATCCATCAGCGCCGCGAGCGCGACCTGGCCGATCCACAAGCTGTCGAACTTCATCACGCGCACCCTCCCGCAAGCGGCAGGCCGGCAGCGCGGCGGCAACGGGACGGACAGCGTGAGGCAGGCAACGGCACGGTAGAAAACGTCATCGATGAATCCGGAAACGGGAGAAATGACTGGGTCAGCGGCGGAGGCGGCGCCGCGCGACCCGCGAGTGTACGGTCTTCGAGGGTGAAAGCGCACGCCGGTTCACTCGACCGTCGTGCAATGCGCGTCAAATTGTCGCAAGTCGCAAACGGACAGGAACCGATGTCCTTTCGTCAAATAGCCGTCATTACCCATCGATGATAGAATGCCGCGTCGCAGCAGCCCGGCTGTCCTGCCGTCCATGCGCCGAGCCGATCGTAGCCCGGACAAGGTCCCCGACGAATAAACATGGAGTCTCGTGTGTCTTCAAGACGCCTCTTCCGTCCGCTGCTCGCCGTTCTGATGATCGGCGGCGCGGGCCTTATGAGCGCTGCCCAAGCGCAGACCAAGCCCACGGAGCAAGCGCACGCCCAGCAGGCGCCGCTCAAGGCACCCGATACCATGGCCGAGCGCGTGCGCGGCTGTACCGCATGCCACGGCGTCCACGGCCAGGGCACGGACAACGACTATTTCCCGCGTCTTGCCGGCAAGCCGGCCGAGTACCTGTACAACCAGCTCGTCAACTTCCGCGACGGCCGGCGCAAGTACCCGCCGATGAACTATCTGCTCACGTACCTGAACGACGACTACCTGCGCGAAATCGCCGAGCACTTCTCGGCCGAGCGTCCGCCGTACCCGACGCCGGCGAAGCCGACGCTGCCGGCCGCGACGCTCGCACGCGGCAAGCAGCTCGTCACGCAGGGCGACCCGGCCCGCAAGCTGCCGGCCTGCGTGGCCTGCCACGGCGCGGGGCTGACCGGCATGCAGCCGGCGATCCCGGGCCTCGTCGGCCTGCACGCCGATTACCTGAGCGCCCAGCTCGGCGCATGGCGCTCGGGCAACCGCCACGCGAAGGCGCCCGATTGCATGCACGACATCGCCGCGAAGCTGTCCGACGAAGACGTGACGGCCGTGACCGCATGGCTCGCCGCGCAACCGGCGCCCGCCAACCCCGTGCCGGCCCCGGCGCGTTCGATGAAGACTCCGCTCGCCTGCGGCAGCGAACCGCAATAAGGCAAGGGAGACAGACACAATGAAACGCAAGTCCCTGTTTGCACTCTCGGCCGTCGCGATCGTCGCGGCTGCCGCCCTCGTGCCGGTCCTGTGGCCGGGCAACGACACGCTGCACGGCGCTGCCGCCGTCGCGGCCACGCCGGCCGACCAGGCCGCGCTGATCAAGAAGGGCGAATACCTCGCGCGCGTCGGCGACTGTATCGCGTGCCACACGGTGCGCGGCGGCAAGTCGTTCGCGGGCGGCCTGCCGATGGCGACGCCGTTCGGCACGATGTACACGCCGAACATCACGCCGGACGACCAGAACGGTATCGGCAAGTGGACGTCGGACGACTTCTACCGCGCGATGCACACGGGTCGCTCGAAGGACGGCAGCCTGCTGTATCCGGGCTTCCCGTTCGCGAGCTACACGAAGGTCACGCGCGCCGATTCGGACGCGATCTACGCGTACCTGCGTTCGGTCCCGCCGGTGTCGGTGCCGAGCCGTCCGCACGAACTGAAGTTCCCGTTCAACAACCGCAACCTGCTGATCGGCTGGCGCACGCTGTTCTTCAAGGAAGGCGAGTACAAGCCGGATCCGACGAAGTCGGTCGAATGGAACCGCGGCGCGTATCTCGTCGAAGGCCTCGGCCACTGCTCGATGTGCCACACGTCGATCAACATGATGGGCGGCCCGGTGAACTCGTCGGCGTTCGCCGGCGGCCTGATCCCGCTGCAGAACTGGTATGCGCCGTCGCTGACGAACGACAAGGAACTCGGCCTCGGCGACTGGCACGTGCAGGAGCTGTCCGACCTGCTGCAGGCCGGCGTGTCGCAGAAGGGCGCGGTATTCGGCCCGATGGCGGACGTGGTCCACAACAGCCTGCAGTACATGACCGACGAAGATACGCGCGCGATGTCGACGTACCTGAAGTCGATCCCGCAGAAGGCTGAAGCGCCGAAGAACATGCAGTACGAGCCGTCGAAGCAGTTCGGCAACGCGCTGTTCGAACAGGGCAAGAAGATCTACGCGGACAACTGCGCGACCTGCCACGCCGAAAACGGCGCGGGCAAGCCGCCGGCCTATCCGCCGCTCGCGGGCAACCACTCGATCATGATGGAATCGGCCGTCAACCCGATCCGCATGGTGCTGAATGGCGGCTACCCGCCGAGCACGTTCAAGAATCCGCGTCCGTACGGGATGCCGCCGTTCGCGCAGTCGCTGTCGAACCAGGAAGTCGCGGCGGTTGTCACGTATATCCGGATGTCATGGGGTAACAACGGTACGCCGATCTCGCCGCAACAGGTGAGCGATCTGCGTTCCGCGCCGCTCGACTAAGAAGCGGCGCACACAAACGGGGCGCGGCTGCGGGAAACCGCGGCCGCGCCCTTTTGCTTTTTGGCTGTTTTGCGATGCAGGTTTGCCGCGCGGGCCGCGCGATGCATCGCCGATCATAAAACTCAAGAGTGGTATCTATGTCTTTCGAATCTCTCGGCCTGGCCGAACCGCTGGTCAAGGCGGTCAACGAGCTCGGCTACACGTCGCCGACTCCGATCCAGCAGCAGGCCATTCCGGCCGTCCTCGGCGGCGGCGACCTGCTCGCCGGCGCGCAAACCGGCACCGGCAAGACCGCCGGCTTCACCCTGCCGATCCTGCAACGCCTGCACACGTTCTACGCCGAGCACCGCGGCGCGAAGCGCGCGGTGCGCGCGCTGATCCTCACGCCGACGCGCGAACTCGCCGCCCAGGTCGAGGAAAGCGTGCGCGCGTACAGCAAGTACCTGAAGCTGCGCTCGACCGTGATGTTCGGCGGCGTCAGCATCAATCCGCAGATCGATGCGCTCAAGCGCGGCGTCGACATCGTCGTCGCGACGCCGGGGCGCCTGCTCGACCACATGCAGCAGAAGACCATCGACCTGTCGGATCTCGACATCCTCGTGCTCGACGAAGCCGACCGGATGCTCGACATGGGCTTCATCCACGACATCAAGCGCGTGCTCGCGAAGCTGCCGCCGCAGCGCCAGAACCTGCTGTTCTCGGCCACCTTCTCCGATGAAATCAAGGCGCTCGCCGACAGCCTGCTCGACTCGCCCGCGCTGATCGAGGTCGCCCGCCGCAACACGACCGCCGAGAGCGTCGCGCAGAAGATCCACCCGGTCGACCGCGACCGCAAGCGCGAACTGCTCACGCACCTGATCCGCGAACACAACTGGTTCCAGGTACTCGTGTTCACGCGCACCAAGCACGGCGCGAACCGGCTCGCCGAGCAGTTGACGAAGGACGGCATCAGCGCGATGGCGATCCACGGCAACAAGAGCCAGTCGGCCCGTACGCGCGCGCTGGCCGAGTTCAAGAACAGCACGCTGCAGGTGCTCGTCGCGACCGATATCGCCGCGCGCGGGATCGACATCGACCAGTTGCCGCACGTCGTCAACTTCGATCTGCCGAACGTGCCGGAAGACTACGTGCACCGGATCGGCCGCACGGGCCGCGCGGGCGCGACCGGCGAAGCCGTGTCGCTCGTGTGCGTCGACGAGAAGCAGTTGCTGCGCGACATCGAGCGGCTGATCAAGCGCGAGATTCCGCAGGAAGTGATCGCGGGCTTCGAACCCGATCCGAACGCGAAACCGGAGCCGATCCAGCAGCGCCGTGGCCAGCAGCAGCCGCGTGGCGGTGGCGGCGGCAATCGTCAGCCGCGTGCCGGCGGCTCAGGCCAGCCGGCCGCGAAGCGCGACGGCAACGCGCAACCGAAGGCCGCGCAGCAGAAGGCCGCGAAGCCGCGCACGCAAGGCGGGGCCGGCGGCAATGGCGGCGGACGTCCGGCAGGCGGCGGCAACGGCGCCCGCCCGGCAAGCGGCAACGCCGCGCATCCGAACCGCAACCGTTCGTCGCGCAGCGGCCAGCGCGGTCACTGAAGCCGCGCGGCCGCGCGCCGCAGGTGCTCGATCTGGCGTCGCCAGCGTGCGAGCACCGCGGCGCGCTCCCCTTCCAGCGTGAACGTGACGCCTGTCGCGAGACGCGCATAGCCGACCCGCTGCGCATCGCCGTGCGCGATCGTCGCAGCGAATCCGGCCAGGCCGCCGAAGTCTCCTTCGAGCGGCGCCATCTCCAGTTGCGCCTGAAAGAACGCACCGTCCGCGACGAGCGTCAACGCGGCCGTGCGCCGCTGCGCGATCGCGCGCGCCGCCCGCGACTGCGGCCAGAGCGCGATCAGCAGCGTGCGTGCATCATGTGCGTAGATCTCGCCGACGCCGAGCAGCGTCGTGCGCAACTGGCCGTCGTCGGTCGCGACGATCAGCGACGCGGCGAGGTCGGCATGACGCTCGAGCGCGGTGCCGTCGAACAGCGACACGACGGCGGGTGGCCACGCGTCGAACGTCCATTGTTCGAGCGCGTGGCGATGGGTATCGGTCATGATGGCGTGGCCCGGGCGCGAATCGGATGAGAATCCGCCAGCATACGCGCGACGGGCCGTGCCGCGGCGATCAGCGCAGGAAAACGTGCCGCGTGATCTTCGTGAGCGGATAGTGGACGCCCGGCTGGATCTTCGCGGGCAGGTCGAGCGGCTTGAGCAGCATCTTCACGCACATGTCGGCAGACAGGTTGCGCCGGACGAGCGAATTGATGCGTGCGGCGCGCTCGCGGTTGTATTGGCTGTCGCCGACGCGATCCGGATAGCGGATCGCGAACACGTGGCGCAGCGCGATCTCGGAATCCTCGTTCTTGATTTCCATCACGCGGCGCGCCAGCGCCCCGAGGACCGCGAGCCGGCCGTTGCCTTCGACCTGGTTGTACTTCTTGAAGAACTTGAAGAAGTGCTTGTAGTGACGCACTTCGTCCGTACGGATGTTGTCGGTGATTTCCTTCAGCACCGGCTCGTCCGAGCATTCGTTGATCGCGCGATAGAGCGTGGCCGTGCCCGTCTCGACGACGCAGCGTGCGACCATTTCGAGCGCGCGGGTTTTTTCGAACGCCTCGACCGAGCAGGTCTTCGAATACTCGGCGAAGAAATTCGCGAAGGCCGTATCCCAGTCGAACTCGGGCCACACGTGCGCGATATACGCCTTCAGCGCGCGGCCGTGCTGCAATTCTTCGGGCTCCCATGCATTGTTGAGCCATGCGGAGACTTCCGGATCGTCATTGAAGAATTCGCTCAGATTGCTCGTATAGAGATCCGAGCCGCTTTCGATGAACGACGACGCGCACAGCAGCAGCAGCAAATCCTCGTTCGCGGCGGCACGCTGACGATCGATCCGGTTCAGGTCGATGTCCTCGATACGCCACGGCATCACATGCGTCGTTTTGGTGTCCATGGTGGTGCGCTCCCAGTCGTCGCGCGGAGGCCGGCCCATGCCTGGGGCACAGGCGCCAGCCGATCCGCGGCGGCGTTTTACTTGCGTTTATAGTGAGTCGGTCCGGCCGAACCATTCTGGCATCTTAGCCGGACTTTCATGTTCGTGCTCCAAAGCACTGACCATACCCGACAGGCGCAGTTCCACGGCGTCCGTTGCCGTTCGTTAGATGAGACCTTCAAACCGCTTGCGCGCGTTCGATGGCATGCGCCGCGCCAAACGAAACGGGCGGCCGCCGGGCCGCCCGTGATGCCGGGAAACTGCAAGGAAAGCTGGAAGCGATCCGTCAGAAACCGGCCGCCAGCCCGTCGCGCCGGCTGTCGCTCGCGGCCACGTAGCCGCGCTCCGGATCGTCGGGATCGAGGCGCCAGACGAACTGCCCCGAACCGAAATCCATGTACGGGTCGTCGATCGACTTGATCGTATGGCCGCGGGCGGCCAGCCCGTCGACGGTCGCGCGGTTCATCGTCGCCTCGACGTCGAGCGTGAAATCGCGGTTGACCTTCCAGCGCGGCGCGCAACACGCGGCCTGCGGTTGCTGGCCGTAGCCGAGCATCCGCACGACGGTCTGCAGATGGCCTTGCGGCTGCATGTCGCCGCCCATCACGCCGAAGCTCATCACGGCCTCGGTACGGCCGTTGGCCTGCTCGGTGACGAACGCCGGGATGATCGTGTGGAACGGCCGCTTGCCGCCCGCGACGACGTTCGGCGAAGCCGGGTCCATCGAGAAGCCGTGCCCGCGGTTCTGCAGCGCAATGCCCGTACCGGGCACGACGAGCCCCGAACCGAAGCCCATGTAGTTCGACTGGATGAAGCTCACCATCATCCCGCGCTCGTCGGCCGCCGACAGGTAGATCGTGCCGCCCGAATGCGGGCGGCCGGCGGCGAAGTGCGTCGCGCGCGCGCGATCGATCAGTTTCGCGCGTTCGGCGAGATAGGCGTCGTCGAGCATCTGTTCGGGCGTGACGTCCATCGCGCGTGGATCGGCGACGTAGCGATAGACATCGGCGAACGCGAGCTTCATCGCCTCGATCTGCAGATGCTGCGAATCGACCGAGTCGACCGGCCATTCGGTCACGCCCGCGTGCTCGGCGATGCCGAGCGCGATCAGCGCGGCGATGCCCTGCCCGTTCGGCGGAATCTCGTGAATCGTGTGGCGGCCGAAGCGCTTGCCGATCGGCTCGACCCATTCCGGCCGGTACGCGCGCAGGTCGGCTTCGGTCAGCGCCCCGCCGCCCTCGCGCGCGAACGCGGCGAGACGCTCGGCGAGCGCGCCTTCGTAGAACGCCCGGGCGCCTTCCGTCGCGAGCGTGCGCAGCGTCTGCGCATGACCGGGCAGGCATACGCGTTCGCCGACGAGCGGCGCGCGGCCGCGCGGCATGAAGGTGTCCGCGAAACCCGGCAGGCCCCGCAGTTCGGGGACGGCCGCCGCCCACTTGTGCGCGACGATCGGCGGCACCGAATAGCCGCGCTCCGCGATCTCGATCGCCGGCTCGAGCAGGTCCGCGAACGGCAGCGAACCGAACTTCGCGTGCAGCGCTTCCCACCCCGCGATCACGCCCGGCACGGTGACGGTGTCCCAGCCGCGCGTCGGCTTGTTCGCGATGCCGCGCGCGTCCTCGCCGTGGCGCTGGCGGAAGTAGTCGACGTTCCATGCGGCCGGCGCGACGCCCGATGCATTGAGTCCCGACAGTCGCTCGCCGTCCCACACGAGCGCGAACGCATCGCCGCCGAGCCCGCACGACACCGGCTCGACGACGGTGATCGCGGCGGCCGCGGCCAACGCCGCGTCCACCGCGTTGCCGCCCTTCCACAGCATCCGCAACCCGGCCTGCGCGGCCAGCGGGTGCGACGTCGACACGACGTTGCGCGCGAACACCGGGATGCGGGTAGTCGGATAAGGGTTGTGCCAGTTGAAGTCAGTCATCGATGCCACCTTGTCGAAAACGGGATGAACGCGCGCCCGCACGCGCGGGCCATCCGCCATTGCAGCGCGATCGGCACGATCGCACAAATTCATTTGTCACATGAATCCATGCCATTTCCGCATGAATCATGCGCACCGACGCCCGGCAGGCCGGCCGAACGCCGTTGCCGCCCTTACAATACCCGCTCCGTCTCACGACACGACCATCGAGCCATGACCCGAGATCCCCGCCTCACCCTCAACGCGCGCCAGCAGGAATTGCTCGAATGGGTGCAGCGCGACGGCTTCGTGACCGTCGACGATCTCGCCGCGCACTTCGCGGTGACGCCGCAGACGATCCGCCGCGACGTGAACTGGCTCGCCGACCTGAACCTGCTGCGCCGCTACCACGGCGGCGCGAGCCTGCCGACCAGCTCGGAGAACGTGTCGTACACGGCGCGCCAGCGGATGTTTCACGACGAGAAGCGGCGCATCGCGGCGCTCGCGGCGTCGCACATCCCCGACCAGGCGTCGCTGTTCATCAACCTCGGCACGACGACCGAGGAAGTCGCGCGCGCGCTGAACCGCCATCACGGGCTGCACGTGATCACCAACAACCTGAACGTCGCATCGATGATGAGCGGCTACCCCGACTGCGAGGTGCTGATCACGGGCGGCATCGTGCGGCCGTGGGACAAGGGCATCGTCGGCGAGCTCGCGATCGACTTCATCCGCCAGTTCAAGGTCGACTACGCGATCATCGGCACGTCGGCGATCGAGGCCGACGGCACGCTGCGCGATTTCGACACGCGCGAGGTGCGCGTCGCCGAGGCGATCATGCAGCATGCGCGCACGGTCTACCTCGTGACCGACCATTCGAAGGTCGGCCGCCCGGCGCTGGTGCGCCAGGGCCACCTGAGCCAGGTGCACGCGCTCTTCACCGACAAGCCGCTGCCGCCCGACATGGCCGACACGGTCGCCGCCGCCGGCACCCAGGTGTACGTCGCGGAATGACGGTCGCGATGCTGCACCGCACCTGAAACTTCAAGTGAAATCAAGAAGTTGGCGCCGCGCGCGAACCGCTTGTGGCATGCGCTTCTGTCAAACGGAAAATTAACGGGGCACGATTTGTCGTTGCCCGCGCGCTCGACTAGACTCCAGTTCCCCGGCCCGTTCGCCGATCCGCCTGTGCCAGGGCGGTGCGAATCGCAGGCCGGCGAATGCAGCTTTTCCCCCCAAGCCATACCCTCGCGGGGTATCGCGCGGCGGCGTATACGCCGGCCGCGCGGGCAGTCCGATTGCCATGGAGAGAACGATGCTGAGTCCGCATGAATTCGCCACGCTCTTGCTTGTAAAGGACGCGCCTGATCAGCGCGACATGGATCGGGATGAACTGGACATCCTGCTCGAACAACAACTCGTCCGCCTGGAAGGGCTCGGCTCGGGGCGCAAATACTGCGTGACCGAGACCGGCGACGCCGCGCTGCGATCCATCAAGTACCGCTATTCGTAAGCCCGCTGTTCCCGACCTGACCTGATCGCGCGGCCGGATTCCGGCCGCGCGGTCGTTCTGCCTCCCGCCTGCCCGTCGCCGCCGCCGGCTTCAGCCGCCGCGCAGCGTCGGATCGACCGCCGCCCGCCAGCTGATGGCCTGCGCGCGTGCGCCGTTGAAATACGCGATCCAGCCGGCGCGCGCCGCCGCGTCGGGCGCCGCATAGTGGGTCGAAAGTTCGTTTACGAACGCACAATAGTTCGCTTCGGTCAACCCGCGATACCGTTTCGCGACGTACGCGTCGTACAGCGTGGAGTACACCGGCTGCGCGTCCGCGCCCCAGTCGCGCGCCGCGCCGCCGCACGACGTCTGCAGCTCGACGAACGACGGCGCCCGCCAGTTGCCCGCGAGCGGCGGCGTCCCCGCGCCGCATCCCGCCAGAAGGACGGCGCACACGCCGGCCCACATCCCAATACGCATGATTCACCTCGCGAAACGGTCGATTCCGTCAGTATCGTCCGGGATCGTGTCGCACGCTACTGGCCCCGCTTTTTCGAACTTTACTTTTTCGATTTCGTTCGTTAAATTTCGAATTCGAACATTTCATGTTCGCCCCATTTCAACAGACGATAAGGACAGCAGGTGACCCAACCGAATCGCTACGATCTGCTCGTCGTCGGCGGCGGCATCAACGGCGCGGGGATCGCGCGCGATGCGGCCGGCCGCGGCCTGTCGGTCATGCTCTGCGAACAGGACGACCTCGCGTCGCACACGTCGTCGTCCAGCACCAAGCTGATTCACGGCGGCCTGCGTTACCTCGAGTACAACGAGTTCGGGCTGGTGCGCAAGGCGCTGCAGGAGCGCGAGACGCTGCTGCGCGCGGCGCCGCACATCATGTGGCCGCTGCGCTTCGTGATGCCGCACATGCCGAACCTGCGTCCGGCCTGGCTGATCCGCATCGGCCTGTTCCTCTACGATCACCTTGCGAAACGCGAACTGCTGCCCGGCTCGCGCGGCATCGACATGCGCCGCCATGCGGCCGGCGCGCCGCTGATCGACTCGATCAAGCGCGGCTTCGTGTATTCCGACGGCTGGGTCGACGACGCGCGCCTCGTCGTGCTGAACGCGATGGATGCGAAGGAACGCGGCGCCGAGATCCTGACGCGCACGAAGCTCGTTTCCGCCGAGCGCCGCGGCGACGAGTGGGAAGCGCGGCTGCAGCACGCCGACGGCTCGATCCGCGTCGTGCATGCGCGCGCGATCGCGAACGCGGCCGGCCCGTGGGTCGGCGACGTGCTGCACGGCGCGCTCGGCCGCGGCGCGCATCACAGCGTGCGGCTCGTGAAGGGCAGCCACATCATCACGCGCCGCCTGTTCGATCACGATCACGCGTACATCTTCCAGAACCCGGACAAGCGGATCATCTTCGCGATTCCGTACGAGCACGATTTCACGCTGATCGGCACGACCGACGTCGAGTACACGAACGATCCCGCGAAGGTCGCGATCGATCGCGACGAGACGCAGTATCTGTGCGATTCGATCAACCGCTACTTCAAGCGCAAGATCTCGCCGGCCGACGTGCACTGGACCTATTCGGGCGTGCGTCCGCTGCTGGAGGACGAGAACGCGGCGAACGCGTCGGCCGTCACGCGCGACTACCGCCTCGAGCTCGACGACGGCGCGGGCGCCCCGCTGCTGTCGGTGTTCGGCGGCAAGATCACGACGTTCCGCAAGCTCGCGGAAGAAGCCGGCGACATGCTGTGCCGCGCGCTCGGCCGCGACGCGAAGCGCTGGACGGCCGGCGTCGCGCTGCCGGGCGGCGACATCGCGGACGCGAAGTTCGACGTGTTCGCCGGCGCGTTCGCGAAACGTCACCCGTGGCTGCCCGCCGCGCTCGCGCGCCGCTATGCGCGTGCGTACGGCACGCGTGCGGAACGCGTGGTGGAAGGCGCGAAGTCGCTCGCCGATCTCGGCGCCGAAATCGCGCCGGGCATCCACGACGCCGAGCTGCGCTACCTGCGCGACGCCGAATGGGCGACCTGCGCGCAGGACGTGCTGTGGCGCCGCTCGAAGCTCGGCCTGCACGTCGCGCCCGGCACGCTCGATGCCGTGACCGCCGCGGTCGACGCGTGGTTCGCCGCCGCGCATGCGCCGCACGCGTGACTCGAACGCAAATTGCAGTTGCAGTTGCCTGACCGACGTTGATTCACCGACGCGCCGCCCCAAGCGGCGCGCATCACAACTAAGCCGATCCACGGATGGAGATGAGAGACATGCAGGACCAGTACATCCTCGCGCTTGACCAGGGCACCACGAGTTCCCGCGCGATGCTGTTCGATCGCCAGGGCAATATCGTATCGATCGCCCAGAAGGAATTCGAACAGATCTACCCGCAACCCGGCTGGGTCGAGCACGACCCGCAGGAAATCTGGTCGACGCAAGCCGGCGTCGCCGCGGAAGCCGTCACGCGCACGGGCCTGAACGGCACGTCGATCGCGGCGATCGGCATCACCAACCAGCGCGAAACGACGATCGTCTGGGATCGCGAGACGGGCCAGCCCGTCTACAACGCGATCGTGTGGCAGGATCGCCGTACCGCCGACTTCTGCGACTCGCTGAAGAAGCAGGGCCTCGAAGCGAAGGTGCGCGCGAAGACCGGCCTGCCGATCGACTCGTATTTCTCGGCGACGAAGATCCGCTGGATCCTCGACAACGTGCCGGGCGCGCGCGACAAGGCGCGCCAGGGCAAGCTCGCGTTCGGCACCGTCGACAGCTGGCTCGTGTGGAACTTCACGAAGCACGAGCTGCACGTGACCGACGTGACCAACGCGTCGCGCACGATGCTGTTCAACATCCATACGCGCGAGTGGGACAACGAGCTGCTCGAACTGCTCGACATCCCACGCAGCATGCTGCCGGAAGTGAAGGCGTCGTCGGAGATCTACGGCCACACGAAGACCACCGTGTTCGCATCGAAGATCCCGCTCGCGGGCATCGCCGGCGACCAGCACGCGGCGCTGTTCGGCCAGATGTGCACGACGTCGGGCATGGTGAAGAACACCTACGGCACCGGCTGCTTCCTGATGATGAACACCGGCGACAAGCCGATCGAGTCGAAGAACAACCTCGTCACGACGATCGCGTGGCAGATCGGCGACGACGTGCAGTACGCGCTCGAAGGCAGCATCTTCATCGCGGGCGCGGTCGTGCAGTGGCTGCGCGACGGCGTCGGCCTCATCAAGACGGCCGCGGAAATCGAAGCGCTCGCCGCCAGCGTGCCGCATACCGACGGCGTGTATCTCGTACCCGCGTTCGCCGGCCTCGGCGCGCCGCACTGGAACGCGCGGGCGCGCGGCTCCGTGTTCGGCGTCACGCGCGGCACGAGCGCCGCCCATCTCGCCCGCGCGGCGCTCGATGCGATCGCGTACCAGTCGCTCGACGTGCTGGCCGCAATGGAAGCCGATTCCGGCATCAGCATCGGCGAGCTGCGCGTGGACGGCGGCGCGAGCGCGAACGATCTGCTGATGCAGTTCCAGGCCGACCTGCTCGGCGTCGACGCGGTGCGTCCGCAGATCACCGAGACGACCGCGCTCGGCGCGGCCTACCTCGCGGGCCTCGCGATCGGCTACTGGAAGAACCTCGACGAAGTACGCGACCAGTGGCAGCTCGATCGCCGCTTCGCCCCGTCGATGCCCAAGGAGCAGGTCGAGCAGCGCATGGCCGGCTGGCAGCGTGCGGTACGCGCCGCGAAGGCATGGGCCGACGACGCCCAGTAACCCGAATCAATCCAGACGAAATACAACAACACCGGCGGACCGCGCGATGCGCGAGTCCGCCGTGACATACGAGAGACAACCATGTCACCTTATATTGCGGAATTCATCGGCACGGCGATCCTCGTGCTGCTCGGCAACGGCGCGGTCGCGAACGTGCTGCTTGCCAAGACCAAGGGCAAAGGCGCGGACCTGATCGTGATCGTGATGGGCTGGGCGATGGCGGTATTCGTCGCGGTCTACGTGACCGCGTCGTTCAGCGGCGCGCACCTGAACCCGATCGTCACGATCAGCCTCGCGCTCGCGGGCAAGTTCGCATGGTCGAAAGTGGGCGGCTACGTGCTCGCGCAGATGCTCGGCGGGATGGCCGGCGCGCTGCTCGTGTGGCTCGCGTATCGCCAGCACTTCGCGAAGGAAGCCGATGCGGACCTGAAGCTCGCGGTGTTCTGCACGGCGCCCGCGATCCGCAGCACCACGCACAACGTGCTGACCGAAGCGATCTGCACGTTCGTGCTGATCCTCGGCGTGCTGTATCTCGCGTCGCCGCAGGTCGGCCTCGGCGCACTCGACGCGCTGCCCGTCGGCCTGCTGGTGCTCGGCATCGGCATCTCGCTCGGCGGCCCGACCGGCTATGCGATGAGCCCCGCGCGCGACCTGTCGCCGCGCATCATGCATGCGCTGCTGCCGATTCCCGGCAAGCGCGACAGCGACTGGCGCTATGCCTGGGTGCCCGTCGTCGGCCCGCTGCTCGGCGGCGCCGCGGCAGCCGGGCTGTATCTGCGCCTGCACGCGATGGCCTGATCGCCGTTTGAACGAAGCGCGCGGCGTTCACTGCCGCGCGCTTCACGCCCCTCCTTTGCGCGACCGGTCATTCACGGCCGTCACCAGCGACTTCAGCTTCACGCCGACGTTCGCGACCGCCGCCGGCGTCACGTCGATCCCGCGCTCGACCAGCATTCTCGCCACGCGCATTTCTTTCGCGAATCCCGCCGCACGGCCGAAGCCGCTCGCCGCGACGAGCCGCGCGAGCGCATCGAAATGGAAGTGGATTTCCGCATCGTCGCCGAGCCCGCGCGCGACCGACTGCACGCCGAGCGCCGGCTCCCCGGCCACCTGCAACTGCGCATCGTATTGATCGGACCAGAACCACGGCGTGTCGCGATACGGCTCGCCCGCGCCGAGCATGTTGCGGGCGGCCACGTGCGCCTGCGTCTCGGCGCCATGCCACGTCTCCTGCCGAACCAGCCGCCCCGATAACGCGCTCGGAAACACGGCGACGTCGCCGGCCGCGTAGATGCCGCGCGCCGACGTCTCGAGCTGCGCGTTCACGACGATCCCGCGCTCGACCGCGAGGCCCGCGTCGCGCGCCAGCGCGTCGGCCGGTTCGATGCCGATGCCGGTCACGACCGTGTCGGCAAGCAGCGCGTCGCCGTCGTCGAGCAAGACGGCCAGCGCCCCGCCCGAGGTCCGCTCGATCGCAACGGGCTTGCGGTTCAGACGGATCGCCACGCCGCGCTCGTCGTGAAGCGCATGCACGCGCGTCGCGATGGCTTCCGGCACTGCCCGGCCGAGCAGCCGCGGTGCCGCATCGAGCACGGTCACACGGCAGCCGCGCTGCCGCGCCGACGCCGCGACTTCGAGACCGATGAAGCCGCCGCCGACCAGCACGATCCGTGCGTCGGGCACGAGCCGCGCGCCGAGCGCCGCCGCGTCGTCGAGCGTGCGCAACGCGACCACGCCGTCCAGCGCCGCGCCCGGAATGGCCAGACGGCGCGCGCTGCCGCCGGTCGCCAGCAGCAGCGCGTCGTAGCTGAATCCATGCCCGCCCGACACGTGCACTTCGCGTGCATGCGGGTCGATGCGCTCGACGGTCGCGACGATCCGCTCGATGCGGTCGGCCGCCCACGCCTCGGCATCGCGCAACCGGCATTGCGCCGCGCTATGCTCGCCCGTCAGCACGCCCTTCGACAACGGCGGCCGCTCGTACGGCGGGTGCGGCTCCGCGCCGATCAGCACGATGCGCCCGCGCCAGCCGGACGCGCGCAGCACCTGCGCCGCGCGGCCGCCCGCATGACCCGCGCCGACGATCGCCATTACCCGGTCGTGGCTCATCGCGTCACACCTCGATCAGGATGCGACCGTCTTCGATCTTCGCGCGGTACGTGCGCAGCTTCTCGCACGCGGGCGCGGACAGCGGCCGGCCGTCGCGTACGTCGAAGCGACCGTTGTGCTTCGGGCATTCGATCACGTGATCCATCACGAACCCGTCCGCGAGATGTACGTGCTCGTGCGTGCACAGGCCGTCGCTCGCGTATACCTGGCCGTCGATCCGGTAAATCGCGTACGTGCGGCCTGCGTGATCGAAGCGCGCGACGTCTTCGTCGTCGATGTCGTCGAGCGCGCCGGTGTCGATCCATTGCGTCATGGGGTGTGTCTCCTTCGTCGGGATGGTCGGTAGCTGTCATGCACGCGCGGCATCGGGCACCGGCCGCACGACGTAATCGGACGGATCGCGCGTCTGCCGGACCAGGGCCGGCACGATCTCCGCATACGCGGCGAGCGTGCTGCGGTACGGCGGCGGCATGTCGGCCTTCACGGCTTCGTGCAGCTTCGGCAGCGCATGGAACGGCACCATCGGGAACATGTGGTGCTCGACGTGATAGTTCATGTTCCAGTACAGGAAGCGGAACACCGGGTTCATCATCACGGTGCGGCAGTTGCGCCGGTGATCAAGCACGTTCTCCGGCATGCCCGCGTGCTGCGTGAGGCCGAAATACAGGTACAGCCATGCGCCGTAGAGGCTCGGCAGCCCGATGTAGAGCAGCGGCAGGACCGTGTGCCAGTACATCGCGGCGCCCGTCACGAGCGCGTAGATCGCGAGATGGATGCGCGACTCGCGCACGACCTTCGGCCATTCCGATTCAGGCACGTAGGTGCGCTCCTCGTCGTCGAGCCGGCCGGTGACCGACGCCGCGATCATCTTGCGCAACTCGCCGGCCACGTGCTTCAGCGCGACGACGTTCAGCACGAGCGCGAGCCAGTCGGTCGGCTTCGGCGCGGCGATTTCCGGATCGCGCCCGACGACCAGCGTATCGGTGTGATGGCGCGCATGACTCCAGCGCCACGCGGTTGCGCGGCGGAACACCTGGAACGACGCGACCTGGTACAGCGCGTCGTTCATCCAGCGCGTGCGGAACGCGGTGCCGTGCCCGCATTCGTGCCAGCGCGAATCGGCCGGGCTGCAGTAAAGGGTGCCGTACACGAAGAACGCCGGGATCGCCCATGCCGAATGCGCGTGCCACGCCAGCCACGCGAGCGCGCCGCTGATCGCAATCGCCGCGTACCAGATCAGCGTGTCGCGAATCGCACGGGCGTCGCCACGCTGCATCAACTGCTTCATCAGCGGCCGCGGCACCGCGCACCGGTACCACGCGGCGTTGACGAGCCCGGCCGCGTGCGCGCGCTCGCCCGCGCCGCCGATCATTCGGTATTCCTGACGGCGCGCCGCGTTGCGCTTGCGTGCCGGGTCGTCGGTAGGGGCCACGTCTGTCTCCTGGGGTTCTTGTGCGATGCAAGCGCGACACGCGCTGCCATGGAATCAAAATTAGGCGCCCGGCTTCCGCTGCTCAATCGAAACGTTGACGAAATTTCGCCATCGCGTTAGCGTTCCCGGCAACGCCACGCGATCGATGGCGCCTATCACGATGGAGACGACCATGGCAGGTGAATCCGGGCCGCGCTGGCGCAAGCGCACCGCGCGCTTCGACGAGATCGCGGCGCTCGCCGGCGTCAGCACGACGACCGTCGACCGCGTGCTGAACGAGCGCGGCAGCGTCTCCGCGCAGGCGCGCGAACGCGTGGTGGCGGCCGCGCGGCAGCTCGGCGTGCCGCGGCAGCTGCCCGACACGCGGCACGGGCTGATCCACGTCGACGTACTGCTGCCGGACACCGACGCGCCGTTCTTCCGGCGGTTGCAGCAAGCGCTGCAGCGCTCGCTGCAGATGCTCGACCGGCGCGTGGTCGTGCACCGGACGATCCTGCCCGCCGCGGACGACGCGCGCGCCGCCGCGCTGATCGAACGGCCCGCGTACCGGCGCGCGGCGCTGATCGTCACCGCGCACGACACGGCCCGCATGCGCGACGCGCTGGCCGCCGCGATCGCGCGGGGCGAGACCGTCGTCACGATGGTCACCGACATCGGCGGCATCGACCGCGCGCACTTCGCCGGCATCGACAACTATCGCGCCGGGCGCACGGCCGGCTACTACATCGGCCGTCTCGCGGCGCGCCCCGGCCGCGTGCTGCTGCTCGGCGGCCGCATGGGCTACCGTGCGCACGCCGACCGGATGGCCGGCTGCCGCGACCAGCTTGCCGACGCGTTCGCCGCCGTGCGCTGCGACGACGCGCCGGTCGAGACGCTCGACCAGGACGACCGCTGCTACCGCGCGGTGTCGAAGGCGCTGCAGGCGCACGACGACGTGGTCGCGATCTACAACAGCGGCGCCGGGTCGGCCGGGATCGAGGCGGCGCTGCGCCGGGCCGGCGCGATCGGGCGCGTCGTATGGATCGGCCACGAGATGATCGATCTGCACCGCACCTTCATCGAAGCCGGTGCGATGGATCTCGCGATCGACCAGGATCCGGACGGGCAGGCGATTTCCGCGCTGCAGCACGTGCTGCATGCATGCGGCATCGTCGAGGCGCCGCCGCCGGACGACCCCGTCGAATTCCGCGTGTTCTGTCCGGCGAACGTGAGGACGAGCGCGTACCTGCAGCCGTGAACCCGCTGCACGGCATGCGGCATGCGGCGTGCGGCCCGGCGCGTGCATGCGTCGAAAAAATCGATCGCCGCATTGGCGATTTTTCGTCAACGTTTGTCATGCAGCCCGCGCCGCGCGTCCGTACATTGGCAGCCATCCACGAACAACGACGGACAGGAGACGATGGCTGAACCGATCCTCATCGGCGTGAATCTCGACGGCGTGCTCGAACACGACGGGCTGCCGCCGCCCACGCCCGCCGAGCGCTTCCGGATGGTCGCCGCCGCCGGCGTGTTCGACTACGTCGAAAAGAACCCGGTGCGCGGCGAGGACCTGTCGCCATATTTCGCGCTGGTCGAGCGCCACGCGCTGCCGATTCGCGTGATCGGCGGCATCTGGTGCGCGGGCCGCGACGAAGCGCATGTCGCCGAGATCGTCGCGGCGGGCGCGCGGTTCGGCAGCACGGTGCTCAACTGTCAGCTGTTCGCGCATCACGCGGACGGCCATCCGCTGTCGGATCGCGAAGTCGCCGATTTCTACCTGCGCGCCTATGCATGGGGCGAACCGTCCGGCTGCCTGCCGAGCCTCGAAGTGCACGTCGACATGTGGAGCGAGGATTTCGCGCGGGTTGCACGCGTCGCGCGGCATGTCGAGCAGGCCGGCGCGCCGTTCCGTATCACGCTCGATCATTCGCACCTGCTGTTCAAGATCGGCAATCGCGCCGAACTCGACGCATCGGGCCTGCACGAATCGGCCGACGGCGGCCGCGCGATGCTCGACCCCGCATCGCCCGCCGCGATCTACGCCGACTGGATCGCGCGCGGCTGGGTCCGGCATGCGCATGCGCGCAGCGTCGTGCCGAACAACCCGGACAATCGCTGGATGCGCCGCGCGGACGGCCGGCCCGGACGCGGCATCCAGTACCCGTTCGTCGCGCCGCCGCCGGGCGCGTACCACGGCGAATGGCGTGCCGAGTCGCTCGATCCATGGAAAGCCGCGCTGCGTCAGTTGCTGCAGGCGCGGGGGCAGGCCCATGCGCAAGCGACACCGCTCGAGCAGATCAGTTGCGAATTCATCCCGTTTCCCGACTACGGCGGCGGCGCACGCTATTCGATCTTCGACAACAACGTCGCGTGCGCGCACTGGCTGCGCGACACGTGGCACGCACTCGCCGCGCGCGCCGGCGCCTGATCCGAACCCGCCCCACTCAAGCCCCAAGGACAGAACGATGACGCGAGCCTTGCACTTTTCGCTGAACCGGATGAGCGCGCCGCGCTTGCCGCTCGACCGCTACGTCGCGCTGTGCCGGCGCCTCGGCGTCGACACGATCGAGATCCGCAACGATCTCGACGGCGTCGAACTCGCCGACGGCACGCCGGCCGCCGCCGTCCGCGCGACGGTCGAAGCCGGCGGCGTGACGATCCTGACGATCAACGCACTGCAGCGCTTCGAGCAGTGGAATGCCGAGCGCGCCGACGAGGCGACCGTGCTGGCCGACTACGCGGCGCAATGCGGCGCGCGTGCGCTGGTGCTGTGCCCAACCAACAGCCGCGCCGACACGCGCGACGAGCACGCCCGTCACGCGGACCTCGTCACGGCGCTGAAGACATTGAAGCCGATCCTCGAAGCCCGCGGCCTGCTCGGCTTCATCGAGCCGCTCGGTTTCGAAGAGTGCGCGCTGCGCCGCAAGTCGGACGCGGTGAAGGGCATCTACGCGGCAGCGGGCGAACCGGTGTTCCGGCTCGTGCACGACACGTTCCACCATCACCTCGCCGGCGAGGACGTCTTCTTCCCGAACCTCACGGGCCTCGTGCACCTCTCGGGCGTCGAGGAAGCCGACCTGCCGGTCGAGCGGATGCGCGACGGCCACCGCGTGCTGGTCGGCGGCGCCGACCGGCTCGGCAACGTCCGCCAACTGCGCGAGCTGCTCGCGCGCGGCTACTGCGGTGCGTTGTCGTTCGAGCCGTTCGCGAACGAGATCGCCGAAGCCGACGACATCGAGGAGCGGCTGCGGGCAAGCCTCGACTACGTGCGCGGCGAGCTGGCGGATCGCTGAGCGGACCGTCGCGACGGCGTGCGGCCCACGCCGGTCGCGCATCGGCAAGACAGGAAAATCCACGGGAGAACGGAATGATCGAATTCGCTTTGTTCGGCGCGGGCAGGATCGGCAAGATCCACGCGGCGAATCTCGCGCGCCATCCGGGCGCGACACTGAAGTACGTGATCGACCGGCACGCGCCGTCGGCGGACGCACTCGCTCGCGCGCACGGCGCGCAGGCAACCGACGTCGAACGCGCGCTGGGCGACGCGTCGGTGCGGGCCGTCGTGATCGCATCGAGCACCGATACGCACGCGGACCTGATCGTCGCGGCCGCGAACGCGGGCAAGGCCGTGTTTTGCGAAAAGCCGGTCGACCTCGCCGTCGAACGCTCGCGTGCATGCGCGGACGTCGTGCGGCGCACCGGCGTGACCTGCATGATCGGCTTCCAGCGCCGCTTCGACCCGACCTTCGCGGCGCTGAAGGCGCGCGTCGAGCGCGGCGAGATCGGCGCGCCTGAAATGCTGGTCGTCACGAGCCGCGACCCGGGCGCGCCGCCGGCCGACTACCTCCGCAGCTCGGGCGGCATTTTCAAGGACATGCTGATCCACGACTTCGACGTGTTCCGCTGGATCCTCGGCGACGAAGCGCACACGCTGCATGCGACGGGAAGCTGCCTGACCGATCCGGCCGTGCACGACGCCGGCGACATCGATTCGACCGCCGTGACGATCCGCACGCGGCGCGGATTGCTGTGCCAGATCAACACGTCGCGCCGCGCGGCGTACGGCTACGACCAGCGCTTCGAACTGCTCGGCAGCCGCGGGATGCTGCAGGCCGGCAACGTGCGGCCGACCGAGGTGAGCGCGTGGCTTGCCAGCGGCATCGCGACGGACGTGCCGGAGCCGTTCTTCCTGGAACGCTACCGGCATGCGTACGCGGCCGAGATCGCGCACTTCGTCGACGCGTTGCGCGACGGCACGCCGGTCAGGACGACGATCGACGACGGGCTCGCCGCGCTCGAACTGGCCGAAGCCGCGATGACGTCTTGGAAAACGGGGCGCGTGATCGAGCTGTAACGCCGCGAACGGCGGCCGCGATCCGGGCAAGCGGACCGCGGCCGCCGCGCAAGCGCCGGCCGTCCGGCACAACCTGCCGCACGGCACGGCCGCATCGGGCAAATTTGCCGCCACGTCGCGCGGCGTGCGCGTGAAAGCACGTATGATGGCGAATCGATCGGCGTCGCCGATATCCCGCGTTTTCATCACCATGCTCGATCACCTCATCTGCGACTGCGACGGCGTGCTCGTCGACAGCGAAGTCATCGCCGACCGCGTGCTGCTCGACACGCTGTCCGCCACGTTCCCGAACCTCGATTTCGAAGCCGCCGCGAAGTCGGCATTCGGCCAGCAGACGTCCCGCTTCCTCACCGGCATCGAAGCCCGCTTCGGGGTCGAGATGCCCGCCAACTTCATCGAGACCGTCGAGCACAACATCGAAGTCGCGCTCGCGCAATCGCTCGCGCCGATCAGCGGCGTGCGCGACGCGCTGCTGAAGATCACGCTGCCGGCCGCCGTCGTGTCGAACAGCCGGCTCGCGCGCGTGCGCAGCTCGCTCAAGCGCGCCGCGCTCACCGAGATCTTCGGCGAACGCGTGTTCAGCGCCGAACAGGTCGCGCGGCCGAAGCCCTACCCCGACGTGTACCTGCACGCAGCGCACACGCTCGGCGTCGCGCCGGCGCGCTGCGTCGTCGTCGAGGACAGCATCTCGGGGCTGAATGCCGCGCGGGCGGCCGGGATGAAGACGATCGCGTTCGTCGGCGCGAGCCACATCCCCGACAACTACGCGGACGCGCTGCGCGCGATGGGCATCACGCGGATCATGCGCAGGATGGACGAACTGCCGGCGCTCGTCGAAGCCGGCATGCGCGGCGAATTCGGCGACGTGCAGTCCTGATCGTCATTCGGGCCGGTTCGGGTCGATCCGGCCGCGCCACGGGCGCGCGAACCCGCCCGCGTTTCCTTCCGCTCAGGCCGGCTCGCAGCAGCGTTCGCGCGCGGCGGCCAGCGCCTCGCGGAACGCGACGAGTTCCGCGATCGTCAGCATCGGCAGCCCGTGCCGTTGCGCGAAGCGCTCGACATCGTCGCCGCGCGTCATCGTGCCGTCCGGATTCATCAGCTCGCACAGCACGCCGGCCGGCTTCAGGCCCGCGAGGATCGACAGGTCGACCGTGCCTTCGGTGTGACCGCGGCGCGCGAGCACGCCGCCCGGTTGCGCACGCAACGGAAACACGTGGCCGGGGCGCACGATGTCGTGCGGCTTCGCGCCGTCGGCGATCGCCGCGCGGATCGTCGTCACGCGGTCGGCCGCCGACACGCCGGTATGCACGCCTTCGCGCGCCTCGATCGACACGGTGAACGCGGTGCCGTTGCGGCTTTCGTTGGTCTGCACCATCGGCGGCAGCTCCAGCGCACGCACCGTGTCGTCGGTCAGGCACAGGCACACGATGCCGCTGCACTCGCGAATCAGCAGCGCCATCGTCTCGGGCGTGATGCGCTCGGCGGCGACGATCAGGTCGGCCTCGTTCTCGCGGTCGTGGTCGTCCTGCAGCACGACCGCGCGGCCCGCGCGCATCGCGTCGAGCGCGGCGGCGATGCGCGGCGGCACCGGTTCGGAATCCAGCAGAGGGAGATCGGCAAAGGCGTCGGCAGGCGCCGACGAAACGGACATCAAGGACATGTGAAACGCTCCTCGCAAAGACGATTTGGGCGAAAAACGTTTCAGGGCATTGCAAACAGACAGAACGACAACCCGCTTCGCGCGCGGCGAAGCGGCCCTGACGGACATGACTATCTGCACATCTTCTCTCATCCGGACTGTGACCGTCGGCTCTGGCATTCGACCAGATCTGCTGACCCCGCGCGAAATGCGCGGGCGCTCGCGGGCTCGCCGGCTTACGCCAGCCTACCGCCGGTGGGGAATTTCGCCCCGCCCTGAAGACGCACTGATTGCCGGACGGGAACGCCCCGTGACCGGCGGGCCAAGCATACAACAGCCGCACACGACGCGCAGCGAATGACCGGTAAAACCTTACTGACGACCCCGTCTAACGGCATCGTCCGAACGGCCGACGCGCGCACGCGGCGTCTCCCGCGCAAACCGGGGACCGCAACGCTCGCGCCGCGCGACCCGCGCGATCAGTTGGCGGCCGCGTGCGCCGCGTCGGGCACGAGCCAGCGCGGCGGCACCTCCGGGCTCACCGTCACGCGGAACGCACGCGCTTCGCTGTCGCCCGGGTTGCGCAGGCTGTACGGCTGATCGGCGTCGAACACGATCGCGTCGCCGGTCGCCAGCAACTGGCGGCGATCATGCACGCTGACTTCGAGCGTGCCTTCGCTGACGACGAGATTGACCGTCGTGCCCGGTGCGCGGCGCGCGCCGGGTTCCGTATGCAGCGGCGCGATCCGCAGCTCGTGGAATTCGGCCGCGGCCGGCTCGCCTTCCGGATACAGCGCACGCGCCGAGAAGCGGCCGTTCGAGCTGACGACGCGCGACGCGCGCTCGGCCGCCAGGTGCTCGAACCCGTTCACCGCATGGCGCCGCAGGAACGCGGCGACCGACACCTTCAGCGCCGCGGCGATCTTGCAGAGCACCTTGATCGACGGCACGCTGCGCGCCGATTCGATCTGCGCGAGCATCGCCCGCGACACGCCGGACAGCCGCGCGAGCGCATCGAGCGACAGTTGCCGCTCGGCGCGCAAGCGCGCGAGGTTCACGCCGACGACCTGCTCGAGCGCGTCGAGCGATGCGGACGCGCGCAGGTCGGCGCCATTGCCGGACTCGAAGGAAGACACGTCGCGCACGAGCGCCAGGGATGAAGACATAGCATTGCCTCCGGGCCGCCGCGCGGCCCTGCGTAGGGGGTAAGCCGGAATCGGAATCGGGTTGCGCCGGTCGTGGCGCGTATCGAAACGCTATCACCCGGCCTTGCACGGGCAAACGAAGTTATCTTCACACCGTTATCAGCATCGCGGAGGAATGCGTTTCTCGCGAACCTTTTCCTGCCGCTATGGCGTCGCGCTCGGCGCGCCGTGGCGGCGTTCACTGCGCCGCCGGCGCCGCGCCGCGCGCCGGGCCGCGCGCGTCGAGCCGCATCGCGAGCCACGTGACGACCAGCGCCGCGAACGTCACCGCGACCGCGACCCACGGCAGCGCATCGAGCGCGAAGCCGTGCTCCAGCGCGAGGCCGCCGAGCCACGCGCCGCCCGCATTGCCGACGTTGAACGCGCCGATGTTCAGCGTCGACGCGAGATGCGGCGCGCTCGCGGCCTTTTCGACCACGCGCGCCTGCAGCGGCGGCACCGTCGCGAACGCGGCGATCCCCCAGACGAACACGGTGACGGCGGCCGCGACCGGCAGGTGGCTCGTCTTCGCGAACACGGCCATCACGGCCATCAGCGCGACGAGGATCGCGATCAGCGACGGCATCAGCGCGCGGTCGGCGAGCTTGCCGCCGATCGTGTTGCCGATCGTCAGCCCCGCGCCGAACAGCACGAGGATCAGCGCGACCGCGCGCGGCGAGTAGCCCGACACGGCCTCGAGGATCGGCGCGATGTACGTGAACACGACGAACACGCCGCCGAAGCCGAGCACGGTCATCAGCAGCGCGAGCCACACCTGCGGCTCCTTCAGCACGCGCACTTCATGGCCGAGGCCGACCGGCCCGCTGTCGTGACGGTTCGGCACCAGCGCGGCCACGCCGCCGAGCGCGAGCACGCCGAGCGCGGCGACGATCCAGAACGACGCGCGCCAGCCGAGCACCTGGCCGACGAACGTGCCGAACGGCACGCCGAGCACGTTCGACAGCGTGAGCCCCGTGAACATCAGCGCGATCGCGCTCGCGCGCTTGTCGGCCGGCACGAGCGACGCGGCGACCACCGCGCCGATCCCGAAGAACGAGCCGTGCGCGAACGACGTGACGACGCGCGCGACCATCAGCATCGCGTAGCCGGACGCGGTCGCGCACAGCACGTTGCCGACGATGAAGATCGCCATCAGCAGTTGCAGCGCGGCCTTGCGCGGCATGCGGCTCGTCAGCACCGCGAGCAGCGGCGCGCCCACCGCGACGCCGAGCGCGTAGCCGGTGACGAGCAGGCCGGCCGACGGCAGCGACACGGCGAGGTCGTGCGCGACTTCGGGCAGCAGGCCCATGATGATGAATTCGGTGGTGCCGATGGCGAAGGCGCTGATCGCGAGCGCCAGGAGTGGAATGGGCATGACGTTCTCCGGTAGGCGGCGGCCGCGGCGCCGGTTCGGTGCCGCACCGCACAAGAAAGCGGGATGTGCGCGCATTGTCCCGAAGACGCCAATATTTGATAATTGGCGTGGCATTTGAACCATTTTCAAATATTTCTGGAAAATCGCATGGACCGACTGGGCGACATCCGGCTGTTCGTCGAGGCGGCGGAGCTGGGCAGCCTGTCCGCCGCCGGGCGCAAGCTGAACCTCACGCCGGCCGCCGCGAGCGCGCGCCTCGCGAAGCTCGAGGCGAAGATCGCGACGCGGCTGTTCGAACGCTCGACGCGGCAATTGCGGCTCACCGACGAAGGCAAGCTGTACCTGAACTGCTGCCGCCAGGCGCTGCAGGCGCTCGACGACGCGGACGCGATGTTGCAGGAAGGCCGCAACGTCGTGAGCGGCAAGGTGCGGCTGTCGTCGACGTCCGATTTCGGCCGCAATCAGTTGCTCGACTGGCTCGACGAATTCACGACGCAACATCCCGACGTCACGTTCTCGCTGACGGCGTCCGATTCGTCGTCGAACCTGTGGCAGGACGAGATCGATCTCGCGATCCGCTTCGCCGCGCCGCCCGACGGCGCGCTGATCGCCCGCCGGCTCGCGACCAACCGGCGGGTGCTGTGCGCGGCGCCGTCGTTCATCGAACGCCACGGCGTCCCGGCCGATCCGCACGATCTGGCCCGCTTTCCGTGCAACGTGATCACGATCGCGTCCGGCCCGATGAACACCTGGCACTTCACGCGCGGCGATGAAGTGCAGGTTCACACGGTGCCCGTGTCGACCGCGTTCGAGACCAACGACGGCGGGCTCACGCGCGAATGGACGCTGCGCGGCCACGGCATCGCGCTGAAATCGCTATGGGACATCGCCGACGACGTCCGCGGGGGCCGGCTGCGCGTGCTGCTGCCCGACTGGCGGCACCAGGACGCGCCGCTGCACGCGATCTACCACAGCAAGCGCTACATGGCGCCGCGCGTGCGCGTGCTGCTCGACTTTCTCGCCGAACGCTTCGCGCGCGAGGAAGCCGCGCTCGACGACCTGCTGAACGCGTGCCGTTGACGGCCGGCCCGCCGTCGTCGCCGCTATCGAGGGGTCAGAACCCGGAAGCCGGCGTCGCACGCCCGCAACCGGCGGCCCGTCCGCCGCGGCGTGAAAAGCTATAATGGAAGGCTTTCCCGACGGCCTTTCCTCCCGGCTGCGCGCGATTCGCGCGCCGCGCACCGCCGTCCCGACTCACCTTTGACGACGCCCCCAGGTCAACCACTGCGAACGGCGAATCCCCATGACCAAGAAAGTTTACGTAAAGACCTTCGGCTGCCAGATGAACGAGTACGACTCGGACAAGATGGTGGACGTGCTCAACGCGGCCGAAGGCCTCGAAAAGACCGACACGCCGGAAGACGCGGACATCATCCTGTTCAACACGTGCTCGGTGCGCGAGAAGGCGCAGGAAAAAGTGTTCTCCGATCTCGGCCGCGTGCGCGAGCTGAAGGAAGCGAAGCCGGGCCTGCTGATCGGCGTCGGCGGCTGCGTCGCGAGCCAGGAAGGCGCGTCGATCGTGTCGCGCGCGCCGTACGTCGACCTCGTGTTCGGCCCGCAAACCCTGCACCGCCTGCCGCAGATGATCGACGCGCGCCGCGAGAGCGGCCGCGCGCAGGTCGACATCACGTTCCCCGAAATCGAGAAGTTCGACCACCTGCCGCCCGCGCGCGTCGAGGGGCCGAGCGCGTTCGTGTCGATCATGGAAGGCTGCTCGAAGTACTGCAGCTACTGCGTGGTGCCGTACACGCGCGGCGATGAAGTGTCGCGCCCGCTCGACGACGTGCTGACCGAAGTGGCCGGCCTCGCCGACCAGGGCGTGCGCGAAGTCACGCTGCTCGGCCAGAACGTGAACGCCTACCGCGGCGCACTGACGGCCGGTTCGTCGGAAATCGCCGATTTCGCGACGCTGATCGAATACGTCGCCGACATCCCCGGCATCGAGCGGATCCGCTACACGACGTCGCATCCGAAGGAATTCACGCAGCGCCTGATCGACACGTACGCGAAGGTGCCGAAGCTCGTGAGCCACCTGCACCTGCCGGTCCAGCACGGTTCCGACCGTATCCTGATGGCGATGAAGCGCGGCTACACGGTGCTCGAATACAAGTCGGTGATCCGCAAGCTGCGCGCGATCCGCCCCGACCTGTCGCTGTCGACCGACATGATCGTCGGCTTCCCCGGCGAGACCGAGGAGGATTTCGACAAGATGATGGCGCTCGTGCACGACATGCGCTACGACACGAGCTTCTCGTTCATCTACAGCCCGCGCCCCGGCACGCCGGCCGCGAACCTCGCCGACGACACGCCGCGCGAGGTCAAGCTCAAACGCCTGCAACACCTGCAGGCGACGATCGAGGAAAACGTCGCGCGCATCAGCCAGTCGATGGTCGGGAAGGTCGAGCGGATCCTCGTCGAGGGCCCGTCGCGCAAGGACCCGAACGAGCTCGCGGGCCGCACCGAGAACAACCGGGTCGTGAATTTCCCGGCGCCGCTCGCGTCGCACCCGCGCCTGATCGGCCAGATGATCGACGTAAAGATCAACCATGCGTACCCGCACTCGCTGCGCGGCGAGCTCGTGCTCGTCAGCGACGACGCGAGCACGGCCACCCACTGACCGACCGACGCCCGACAGGAGCCCGACGCTACTTTGAAGACCGTCCAAGCACTGGAATTCACCGCCCCGCGCGACGACAACGCGCGCCTCGCCAACCTCTGCGGCCCGCTCGACGAAAACCTGCGGCAGATCGAACAGGCGCTCGACGTGACGCTCGCGCGGCGCGGCCACCGGATCACGATTCGCGGGCGCGGCGCCAAGCTCGCGCTCGCCGCGCTCGAAAACTTCTACAACCGCGCGCGCGATCCGCTGTCGGTCGACGACATCCAGCTCGCGCTGGTCGAAGTGCGCCACACGGCCGGCAACGGCCGCCAGGACACGCTCGACGTGCGCTTTCGCGGCGATCCCGACCATCCGTTCGACGAACCGGTCGTGCAGCTCGACGCCAGCGAGCCGGACGAAGAGCCGGGGCCGAAGCTCTACACGCGGCGCGCCGACCTGCGCGGCCGCACGCCGGCCCAGCGCGAATACCTGAAGCAGATCCTGCAACACGACGTGACGTTCGGCATCGGGCCGGCCGGCACCGGCAAGACCTACCTCGCGGTCGCATGCGCGGTCGACGCGCTCGAGCGCGACCAGGTCAAGCGGATCGTGCTGACGCGCCCGGCCGTCGAGGCCGGCGAGCGGCTCGGCTTCCTGCCCGGCGATCTCGCGCAGAAGGTCGACCCGTACCTGCGGCCGCTGTACGACGCGCTGTACGACCTGCTCGGCTTCGACAAGACGGCCAAGATGTTCGAGCGCCAGATGATCGAGATCGCGCCGCTCGCGTACATGCGCGGCCGCACGCTGAACCACGCGTTCATCATCCTCGACGAGGCGCAGAACACGACGCCCGAGCAGATGAAGATGTTCCTCACGCGGATCGGCTTCGGCTCGAAGGCGGTCGTGACCGGCGACACGAGCCAGGTCGACCTGCCGCGCGGCCACAAGAGCGGCCTCGTCGAGGCGCAGCAGGTGCTCGGCGGCGTGCGCGGCATCGCGCTCACGCGCTTCACGAGCGCCGACGTGGTGCGCCACCCGCTCGTCGCGCGCATCGTCGAGGCGTACGACGAATTCCACGCGCAGCATCAGGACGGCTGAGCGGCGGCGGCCGCGTGCCGCCCCCCCGGCCTCCCGGCCCGGCCCGCCCGACGGCGCGCCGGGCTTTTTTTGCCCGTGCGCGGCCGGGCCGAATTCGGGCGCGATCGGCCATTTGGTGTATCCTCGACGCGTCCCAATCGCCGCACGCGTCATGAAATCCTCCCGTTCCCGCAAGTCCGGCCGCGCCCAGTCCGTCGCGTCCGAATCCCCCCGCCTTTCGCTGTTCGACGCGAAGGGCAAGGCCCGGACCGTCAACGCGCAAGGGCTGCGGATCGACTTCCCGGACGGCCGCAGCCTGATGTTCGACCTGTCGGGCAGCTCGGGCGACGCGGCTGTCGCGATCGTCGCGCAGCACAACGACCCGGCGATGCGCGCGAAGCTCGCGCTGCAGCCCGAGCACTACGACAGCGTGACGCTGCACGTCGGCGCCGAATTCGCGCCGCGCGAGGACGACCCCGAAGACGAGCCGCGCGCGCTGGAACTCGACTTGTCCGTCCAGTACGGCGACGAGATCACGAGCGACGTGCGCAAGACGCTGCCCAAGCGCAAGCTGATCGCCGAATGGCTCGAGCCGGCGCTGTTCGCGAGCGCGCAGCTCACCGTGCGCTTCGTCGGCGAAAACGAAGGCCGTACGCTGAACGCCGGCTACCGCCACAAGGACTATCCGACCAACGTGCTGACCTTCGCGTACGACCCGGCGCCCGACGGCACCGTGATCGGCGACCTCGTGCTGTGCTGCCCGGTCGTCGAGAAGGAAGCGCACGAGCAAGGCAAGCCGCTCATCGCCCATTACGCGCACCTGCTGGTGCACGGCGCGCTGCATGCGCAGGGCTACGACCACGAGACGAGCGACGAGGACGCGGCCGAAATGGAAGCGCTCGAAGTCGACATCCTCGCGAAACTGGGTTTCCCGAACCCGTACCGGTAAGCCGTCCGCACGATGCGTCACGCCGCGATGCTGCCGCCCGCCTACCCGCCGTCGATCGGCGAAGGCCGTCTGCTGACCGAAGACGAGCTTGCGGCATCGCTCGCGCACACGATGCGCGACTGGGACGGCCGGCAGGATCTCTGGCTGTTCGGCTATGGCTCGCTGATCTGGAACCCCGGGCTGCCGACCGTCGCCGCCGTGCGCGGCAAGGTGCACGGCTACCATCGCGGGCTCTACCTGTGGTCGCGCGTGAACCGCGGCACGCCCGAACGGCCAGGCCTCGTGCTCGCGCTCGATCGCGGCGGCTCGTGCTCGGGCATCGCGTTCCGGCTTTCCGGCCCGACCGCGCAGCCGCATCTCGAGACATTGTGGAAACGCGAGATGCCGATGGGCTCGTACCGGCCCGCGTGGCTGCCGTGCTCGCTCGAGACCGGCGAACGCGTGAACGCGCTCGCGTTCGTGATGCGCCGCGACGCACCGACCTATACGGGCAAGCTGACCGACGCCGTCGTGAAGGAAGTGTTCGGCTGCGCGGCCGGCCGCTACGGCACGACGCTCGACTACGTGAGCCGCACGGTCGACGCGCTACGGGCGAGCGGCATCCCCGACCGCGCGCTGGAAGGGTTGCTGGCGCGATGCCGGTGATCCGACACCGCGCCGCCCGCGCACCCGCACGAGGACACCGCCAATGAAACCGTCACACTGGTCGCGTTGCAGGATCGCCGTGCTGCTCGTCGCCGCGAGCGTCGCGCTGTCCGGCTGCGGGATACTCGGCTGCGGCGGCGCCGCGACCAACGGCGCGGCCGCCGGCGGCTGCTCGGCCGGCATGCGGTTCTGAGCGGCGCGCCGGCGGCGCCCGCCTGCGGCAGAATGCCGCCGTCCGGCCGCGCCGCCCGTCCCGCCACCGTTTTTTGGCCGCCGCGCCCCGCCGCTCCTTTCTGCGATAGGATGGACCCGACGACGACGTCGCGCCCGGCGCGGCCGTCCGCGAGCGGGGCCCGCGCGAGCCGCCCGCCCTGGCCGTGCGGCCGGGGTGACACGGTCGCGTCGTGCCCTTGGTGTATCCTTGCCTACTCCGTGACCGCGCGCCCCGGCATGACCCGGGCGCACCACCATGAACGATTCGTATCCCAGTCGTAAGCCAACCGACAAACCGCAAGAAAAGCGCTCGCTGCTCGAGCGCCTGACCGACTTCATCTCGCCCGAGCCCGAATCCCGCGGCGAGCTGCTGGAAATCCTCCAGGACGCCCACGAACGCAACCTGATCGACGCCGATTCGCTGTCGATGATCGAAGGCGTGTTCCAGGTGTCCGATCTGTGCGCGCGCGACATCATGGTGCCGCGCGCGCAGATGGACGCGATCAACATCGCCGACAAGCCCGAGGATTTCATCCCGTTCGTCCTGGAAAAGGCGCACTCGCGCTACCCCGTGTACGAGGAGAACCGCGACAACGTGATCGGCGTGCTGCTCGCGAAGGATCTGCTGCGCTTCTACGCCGAGGAGGAGTTCGACGTGCGCGGGATGCTGCGCCCGGCCGTGTTCATTCCGGAATCGAAGCGCCTGAACGTGCTGCTGCACGACTTCCGCGTGAACCGCAACCACCTGGCGATCGTCGTCGACGAATACGGCGGCGTCGCGGGCCTGATCACGATCGAGGACGTGCTCGAACAGATCGTCGGCGACATCGAGGACGAATACGACTTCGACGAGGAAGCCGGCAACATCATCGCGGGGCCGGACGGCCGCTACCGCGTGCGCGCGCTGACCGAGATCGAACAGTTCAACGAGACGTTCGGCACCGATTTTCCCGACGACGAGGTCGACACGATCGGCGGGCTGATCACCCATCATTTCGGACGCGTGCCGCACCGCGGCGAGAAGCTGCAGCTCGGCAACCTCGTGTTCGAAATCCAGCGCGGCGATGCGCGCCAGGTTCATGTGCTGCTGGTGCGCCGCAACCCGCTCGCCAGCCGTCGCGCCGAAACCTCGCACGAAGACTGACCGCTCCGCGCCAGCCGCGCTTCCTTCAACCGCTCGCCCACTTCCGCTTCACATGGACGATCCGATCCCGTCCCGCCCGGCTGGCGGCCTTCTCGCGCCGGCCCCCGGCCGCGCGCTGCCGCGCTGGCACTATCCGGCCGCGCTGCTCGCCGGCGCGGCCAATACGCTCACCTTCGCGCCCACGCCGCATGGCGGCTGGCTGCAGCTCGTCGTATTCGTCTGGTTTTTCGCGCAACTGACGCGCACGTCGAGCTGGCGCGGCGCCGCGCTCACCGGCGGCGCGTTCGGCTTCGGCAACTTCATCACCGGCGTCTGGTGGCTCTACATCAGCATGCACGTGTACGGCGAGATGGCCGCGCCGCTCGCCGGCGGCGCGCTCGTGCTGTTCTCGCTGTACCTGGCGCTGTATCCGGCGTTCTCGGCCGGGCTGTGGTCGTTCTGCGCGGGCCATGCGTGGCACCGCCGCGAGCCCGACCCGCGGCCGTTCTCGCCGACCTGGCACGGCGCGTTTGCGTTCGCCAGCGCGTGGGCGCTCGGCGAATGGCTGCGCGGCACCGTGTTCACCGGCTTTCCGTGGCTCGGCAGCGGCTATCCGCAGGTCGACGGCCCGTTCGCGGGCTTCGCGCCGGTGGTCGGCGTGTACGGGATCGCGTGGGTGCTCGCGCTGTTCGCCGCGCTGGTCGTGCAGGCGCTCGCCGCCGCGCGCCCGTCGCCGGTGCGTGACGGCGCAGCCAGCGCATCGGGCGGCAACGCCCGCGTGCGCATCGCCGCGCCGGCCGGCATCGCGCTCGCGCTCGTCGCGGCCGGCCTCGGGCTGTCGCAGGTCACGTGGACCGTGCCCGCGAACGCGCCGCTCACCGTGCGGCTGCTGCAGGGCAACGTGAAGCAGGACATCAAGTTCGAGCAGGAAGGCATCGACGCGGCGATCAAGATGTACCAGCAGATGATCGTCGAGAAGCCGGCCGACCTGATCGTCACGCCCGAGACCGCGATCGCGGTGATGATCCAGGAACTGCCCGAGCCGTTCGCCGCCGCGATCCGCAAGTTCAGCGACACGACCGGTTCGGCCGTGCTGTTCGGCGCGGTCGGCGCGTCGGTGACCGAGGACGGTCACTACGTCGACTACACGAACAGCCTGTACGGCGTGACGCCGAATTCGCGCGACATCTATCACTACGACAAGCATCACCTCGTGCCCTTCGGCGAGTTCATTCCGTGGGGCTTCCGGTGGTTCGTCAACCTGATGAAGATGCCGCTCGGCGACTTCGCGCGCGGCGCGCCGGTGCAGAAGCCGTTCCTCGTGCACAACCAGCCGGTAATGGCCGACATCTGCTACGAGGACTTGTTCGGCGAGGAAATCGCCGCGACGATCCGCGACAATCCGCAGCCGCCCGGCGTGCTCGTCAACGTGACGAACCTCGCGTGGTTCGGCGACACGATCGCGCTCGACCAGCATCTGCAGATCGCGCGGATGCGCTCGCTCGAAACGGGCCGGCCGATGCTGCGCTCGACCAACACCGGGATGACGGCCGCGATCGACGCGCACGGCCGCGTGCTCGGCCAGTTGAAGCCGTTCACGATCGGCTCGCTCGACGTGCGGATCGAAGGCACGAGCGGCTTCACGCCGTACGTGACGAGCGGCAACAACATCGTGCTCGCGGTGTCGTTCGTGCTGCTCGCGTTCGGCTTCACGTTCGGGCCCGGGCTACGCCGCCGCAACGGCCGGCAGCAGCACGGCGGCGACGGAGCGGCATGATGCAACGGGCCGCTGCCGTGCACGGCGGCGGCCCGTGACCGCGAACCGGCCGGCCGTTCAGGCCTGCCGGGACGATCGATCCGATTGCGCCGGCTGCGCGGCGAGGCCCCGCAGGTCGCGGCTCACGTCCTCCATCACCGGCGCCCACGCGCCGAACGTCGGCTGCCGGTACAACGTCGCGGTCGGATACCACGGGCTGTCCCGACGATCGAGCAGCCACGGCCAGTGCGGATTCACGTCGAGCAGCACCCAGGTGCGCGCGCCGAGTGCGCCGGCCAGGTGCGCGACCGACGTGCACACGGTGATCACGAGATCCAGCGCGCCGATGAATGCGGCCGTATCGTCGAAGCTCTTCAATTCGTCGGTGTAGTCTTCGATCGCGAAACCGGCCGCGCGCGCGGCGGCGACGTCCGCGTCCGCCCCCGGCTGCAGCGAATAAAACGTGACGCCGTCGATGCCGCGAAACGCGTCGGCGTAGCGTTCGAGCCCGACGCGCCGGAACGGATTGCGCTGGTGGCCCGCGCTGCCCGTCCACACGAGCCCGACCTTCAGCCGGCCGTCGCCCGCGAGCCGCGCGCGCCATGCGTCGCGGGCGCCCCGCTCCGCCCGCAGGTACGGCACCGACGCCGCGAGCGTCGACGCCTCCATGCCGAGCATCAGCGGCACGCCGATCAGCGGCACTTCGTAATCGAACGCCGGCAGCGCGTCGACGCCGCCGCCCGCGCCGAACACGTCCGCATGCGCGCCGAGGCTGCGCTGCATCAGCGCGCCGAGCGCCGGAAACGTATTCCACGCGAGCCGGCCGCCCTCGCGATGCACGCGTTCGGCGAGCGGCACGACGAAGCGGCAGAACTGCAGCACGTCGCCGAGCCCCTGCTCGCCCCACACCAGCAGCGTCTTGCCGGCAAGCGGCTCGCCCTGCCAGCGCGGGCCCGGCAGCGCCGGCCGGCGGCCGCGCAACTCGCCCGCGCCGTCCCAGCGCGCCTCATGGCCGCGCCAGCCGGCCGCGTAGTTGCCGCGCACGAGCTGGATGATCGCGAGATTGAAGCGGAACGACGCGTCGTCGGGCGCGAGCTCGCACGCGCGCGCCGCATGGCGCTCGGCGTCGTCCCAGCGCTGCGCCTCCTTCATCGCCATCGCGACGTTGTTCATCGCGAGCGCGTTGTCGGGTGCGAGATCGGCGAGCCGCGCGGCGCTCGCGAGCGCACCATCCAGGTCGTGCATCGCGATCCGCGCGACGACGAGATTGATCCACGCCTGCGCGTCCTGCGGATCGTGCTTCACGGCCGCGTCGAGCAGCGCGATCTCTTCCGCGCGGTCGCCGCCCGACAGCCGCAGCGCGATCGCGAGGTTGTTGCGCAGCGACGGCCAGCCGGCGTCGATGGCGAGCGCCGCGCGGTACGGCGCGACCGCCTGCGCGTGATGGCCGGCCATCTGCAGCACGTAGCCGTGGTTGAAGTGCGTGGCCGCGCCCGGCTGCATGCGCGCCGCGCATTCGGCGAGCGCGAGCGCGTCGGCCGGGCGCTGCCGGGCAACGAGCGCGGTCGTGAGCCGCACCAGCGAGTCGGCATCGACCGCATGCAGATGGGCGGCGGCGGCCAGCCAAAGATCGTGCGCGGGGCGCTCGCCGCGCGCCTGCGCGTCGGCGGCCTGCCCGAGCAGCGCGAGGAACGGCGGAAGCAGCGGAATCAGAAAGTCGGTCGGTTCGTTCATGCAATCGGCATCGGCGAGCGGGTGACGCGGCGCGCATCGCACGCGCCGCAATACGCGCATCTTAACGCCCGCGCGAGGCGCCGCGGCCCGCGCGCGTGCGCACCGATGCGCGGGCCGCCGGAACGGTGCGGCGGTGCCCGCATCCGGCTTCCGGCCGCATCCGCTCGCCGATCCGGTAAAATTACGCGTTTCTGCACACTAACAAGCCGCGCCGCCGCGCGAGCCGACCCTCCGGGCCCGCCCGGAGCGCCGTCCGCAACGGAGCGCCAGCGCCACGAAGGCTCTTCATGCTTACGTTTCAGCAAATCATCCTGACGCTGCAGTCCTACTGGGACAAGCAGGGTTGCGCCCTGCTCCAGCCCATCGACATGGAAGTCGGCGCGGGTACGTCGCACGTCCACACGTTCCTGCGCGCGGTCGGCCCCGAGCCGTGGCGCGCCGCGTACGTGCAGCCGTCGCGCCGCCCGAAGGACGGCCGCTACGGCGAAAACCCGAACCGCCTGCAGCACTACTACCAGTACCAGGTCGTGCTCAAGCCGGCGCCGGAAAACATCCTCGACCTGTACCTCGGCTCGCTCGAGGCGCTCGGCTTCGACCTGAAGCAGAACGACGTGCGCTTCGTCGAGGACGACTGGGAAAACCCGACGCTCGGCGCGTGGGGTCTCGGCTGGGAAGTGTGGCTGAACGGGATGGAAGTCACGCAGTTCACGTATTTCCAGGAAGTCGGCGGCCTCGAATGCAAGCCGGTGCTCGGCGAGATCACGTACGGCCTCGAGCGCCTCGCGATGTACCTGCAGAAGGTCGAGAACGTGTACGACCTCGTGTGGACCGAGTGGGAAGAGCAAGGCCCGAACGGCCCCGAGCTGCGCCGCCTGTCGTATGGCGACGTGTACCACCAGAACGAGGTCGAACAGTCGACCTACAACTTCGAGCATGCGAACGTCGACCTGCTGTTCACGTTCTTCAACAGCTACGAAGCGGAAGCGAAGAAGATGATCGACGCGCAGCTCGCGCTGCCCGCGTACGAGCTCGTGCTGAAAGCCGGCCACACGTTCAACCTGCTCGACGCGCGCGGCGCGATCTCGGTCACCGAGCGGGCAGCGTACATCGGCCGCATCCGCGCGCTGTCGCGTCTCGTCGCGCAGGCTTACTACGACTCGCGCGAGAAGCTCGGCTTCCCGATGCTCGGCAACCCGCCGGGCGTGCCGGGCCTCACCACCGACGCCCAGGATGCCGCGCAGCCGGCATGGGCGCCGCCGCTCAAGGTCGAACGCAAGATCGATCAGGACTGACGAGACGAGATTTATTCCAGACATGACGCACAATCATCCCGCCCCCCTGCTCGTCGAACTGCTGACCGAAGAGCTGCCGCCGAAGGCCCTCGCGCGCCTCGGCGACGCATTCGCCGAAGGTATCGCACAACGCCTCGCCGCGCGCGACCTCGTCGAAGGCGAACTCGTGTTCGAACGCTACGCGACGCCGCGCCGGCTCGCCGTCGTCGTGCAGAACGTACGCGCCGTCGCGCCCGACAGACAGGTCCGAGAAAAGGTCCTGCCCGTGTCGGTCGCGCTCGACGCGCAAGGCAAGCCGACGGCTCCGCTCGCGAAGAAGCTCGCGGCGCTCGGCCACCCGAACCTGTCGATCGCCGATCTCGAGCGCGCGCAGGACGGCAAGGCCGAAGCGTTCTTCATCAACTACTCGGCGGCCGGCGCCACGCTCGCCGACGGCCTGCAGGCCGCGCTCGACGAAGCGCTCGCGAAGCTGCCGATCCCGAAATTCATGACGTACCAGCGCCCGGACGGCACGGACGTGAAGTTCGTGCGCCCGGTGCATCGCCTGACGGTGCTGCACGACGACCGCGTGGTGCCCGTCACCGCGTTCGGCGTCGATGCCGGCGACACCACGCTCGGCCACCGCTTCCTGTCCGACGGCCTCGTCGCGATCCAGCATGCGCGCGCGTACGCCGACACGCTGCGCGACAAGGGCCGCGTGATCGCGCACTTCGCCGATCGTCGCGAAACGATCCGCACGCAACTGAACGAACATGCGAACGGCGACACGGTCGTGATGCCCGAATCGCTGCTCGACGAAGTGACGTCGCTGGTCGAGTGGCCGGTCGTCTACCCGTGCCGCTTCGAGGACGAATTCCTGCAGGTGCCGCAGGAATGCCTGATCCTCACGATGCAGACGAACCAGAAGTATTTCGCGCTGACCGACGTCGCCGGCAAGCTGCGCTCGCGCTTCCTGATCGTGTCGAACATCGAGACGAAGACGCCGGGCGAGATCGTCGAAGGCAACGAGCGCGTCGTGCGCCCGCGCCTCGCCGACGCGAAGTTCTTCTTCGAGCAGGACAAGAAGAAGCCGCTCGCCGATCGCGTGCCGCAGCTCGCGAACGTCGTCTATCACAACAAGCTCGGTTCGGCGCTCGCACGCGTCGAGCGCCTCGAGGCGCTGGCGGGCGAGATCGCCCCGGCGATCGGCGCCGATCCCGCGCACGCGAAGCGCGCCGCGCGCCTCGCGAAGGCCGACCTGCTGACCGACATGGTCGGCGAGTTCCCGGAACTGCAGGGCACGATGGGCACGTACTACGCGCGCCACGACGGCGAGGCCGACGACGTCGCGCTCGCGTGCGCCGAGCACTACCAGCCGCGCTTTTCCGGCGACGCGCTGCCGACCACGCCGGTATCGACCGCCGTCGCGCTCGCCGACAAGCTCGAAACGATCGTCGGCATCTGGGGCATCGGCCTCGCGCCGACCGGCGAGAAGGATCCGTTCGCGCTGCGCCGCCACGCGCTCGGCGTGCTGCGCCTGCTGCTCGAGAAGCAGTTGCCGCTCGATCTCGTGTCGCTGCTGCGCACGGCCCATGCACGCTTCGACGGCGTGCCGGGCGTCGCCGAATCGACCGACGCGATCTTCGCGTTCTTCATGGATCGCCTGCGCGGCCTGCTGCGCGAGCGCGGCTATTCGGCCGGCGAAATCGACGCGGTGCTGAGCCTGAACCCGACGCGCATCGACGATCTCGTCGCGCGCCTCGACGCGGTGCGCGAATTCACGCGCCTCGCGGAAGCCGAAGCGCTCGCGGCCGCGAACAAGCGGATCTCGAACATCCTGAAGAAGTCGGAAGGCGGCGCGAACGGCGCGGTGCAGCCGACGCTGCTCGTCGAGGCCGCGGAAAAGGCGCTGCACGAACAGCTCGCGGCCGTCACGCCGCACGTGCAGTCGCAGCTCGAGGCGCGCGCGTACACGGGCGCGCTGTCGGCGCTCGCCGCGCTGCGCGCGCCGGTCGACACGTTCTTCAACGACGTGATGGTCAACGCGGACGATCCGGCGCTGCGCGCGAACCGTCTCGCGCTGCTGTCCGCGCTGCACCAGCAGATGAACTGCGTCGCCGACATCTCGAAGCTCGCCGCATAAGGGCCGCACGATGCCGATCAGCCCCAACCGAAAGCTCGTCGTCCTCGACCGGGACGGCGTGATCAATGTCGATTCGGATGCGTTCATCAAGACGCCCGACGAATGGATCGCGCTGCCCGGCAGCTTCGAGGCGATCGCCCGGCTCAACCATGCGGGCTATCGCGTGGTCGTCGCGACCAACCAGTCCGGCATCGGTCGTGGGCTGTTCGACATGGCCGCGCTCAACGAGATGCACCTGAAGATGCATCGCGCGGCGGCTGCCGTCGGCGCGCGCATCGACGCGGTGTTCTTCTGCCCGCACACGGCCGAGGATCACTGCGACTGCCGCAAGCCGAAGCCCGGCATGATGCAGATGATCGCCGAGCGCTTCGAGATCGATCCCGATCACACGCCGGTCGTCGGCGATTCGCTGCGCGACCTGCTCGCCGGCGTCGCGGTCGGCTTCCAGCCGCACCTCGTGCTGACCGGCAAGGGCAAGAAGACGCTCGCCGCGGGCAACCTGCCGCCCGGCACGAAGGTCCACGACGACCTGCGCGCGTTCGCGCTCGATTTTCTTTCACACGAACACGAGTGATGCGGCTGCCGCGCGCATCCTCCCCAACGCCAGACTCACGCCGATGCGCTTCGTTCGCTCCCTGCTGCTGCTGATCTACTTCATCCTGTACACGGTGCCGTACGCCACCGCGTGCTTCATCGCGTTCCCGTTCATGCGCCCCGACGCACGCTACTGGATGGCGGCCGGCTGGTGCAAGTCGACGCTGTGGGTCGTGCGCTGGCTGAACGGCATCCGCTACCGGATCGAAGGGATGGAGAACCTGCCCGACGGCCCGGCCGTGCTGCTGTCGAAGCACCAATCCGCGTGGGAGACGCTCGCGTTTCCGGCGCTGATGCCCAAGCCGCTCTGCTACGTGTTCAAGCGCGAGCTGCTGTACGTGCCGTTCTTCGGCTGGGCGCTCGGGCTGCTGCACATGGTCAACATCAACCGCAAGGAAGGCAAGAACGCGTTCAATTCGGTGATCCGCCAGGGCAAGAAGCGCCTGTCGGAAGGCGCATGGATGATCATGTTTCCCGAAGGCACGCGCACGCCGGTCGGCAAGCAGGGCAAGTACAAGACGGGCGGCGCGCGCTTCGCGATCGAAACCGGCACGCCGGTCGTGCCGATCGCGCACAATGCAGGTCGTGTGTGGCCGCGCAACTCGTTCACGAAATTCCCGGGCGTCGTCACCGTGTCGATCGGCAAGCCGATTCCGGTCGAAGGCAAGACGCCCGACGTATTGAACTCGCAGGTCGAAGCCTGGATCGAAGCGGAAATGCGCCGCATCGATCCCGATGCGTATCGTCAGGCGGGCAACGCCGGCACACGCGATGCCGCGCGCGCCTGACGCCCCGGATTGCAGCCGTTGCGTACGACAAAAAGAAGCGAACTGATGAAACAGCGTCCGCGGCCACGGCCTGCCGTCGTGGCCCTCGATCATCGCCAGATGGACCTGCCGCTCTTCGACGGGCCGGCCGCGCCGCCGTCGGCGCCCGCCGCCCCGCCGGCGCCGCCCGACATCGCCGCCCCTGCCGCGCCGCTCGATCCCGGTCCGGCGCCCGATCGCTCGCGCGTGCGCACGTTCGCGCTCGACAGCCGCGTGCTCGAATACCGGCTCAAGCGCTCGGCGCGCCGCACGATCGGCTTCACGATCGACGGCAGCGGGCTGTCGATCACCGCGCCGCGCTGGGTCACGCTCGCCGACATCGAGGCGGCGATCGCCGAGAAGCAGCGCTGGATCTTCGCGAAGCTCGCGGAATGGAAGACGCGCACCGAGCAGCGCGCGCTGCCGCAGATCGACTGGCGTGACGGCGCGCAACTGCCGTATCTGGGCAAGACGGTGACGATCGCGCTCGGCGCGGGCGCCGTCGCGTTCGATGCCGATGCGCAGCGGCTGTCGCTGCCGCTGCCCGTGCAGGCCGACATGCAGCAGATCAAGGATCGCGTGCAGGGCTGGCTGCAGGGCGAAGCGAAACGCATCTTCGGCGAACGCCTCGCGGTCTATGCGGAAAAGCTCGGCGTCACGTATTCGATGTATGCGCTGTCGTCGGCCGCGACGCGTTGGGGCAGTTGCTCGAGCGACGGCAAGATCCGCCTGAACTGGCGGCTGATTCATTTCCCGATGTCGATCATCGACTACGTCGTCGCGCACGAGCTGTCGCACCTGCGCGAGATGAACCACAGCCCGGCCTTCTGGCAGACCGTCGAATCGATCTTCCCCGAGTTCCGCGAAGCGCGGCACACGCTCAAGCATCACCCGCCCGAGCTGCTGCCGTCGCTCTGACGCGCACGGCTTCGCCGCCAACGAAAAAGGGCGATGCGGATTACCCCGCATCGCCCTTTTTCGTTGGCGCGGCGCACATCGCACGCCGCGGCCCGGTTCATCCCGCGCTTACTTCTTCTGGATGAACTCGATCTTGTAGCCGTCCGGATCCTCGACGAACGCGATCACGGTCGTGCCGTGCTTCATCGGGCCGGCCTCGCGCGTGACCTTGCCGCCTTGCGCCTTGATCTTCTCGCAGGCCGCGTACGCATCGTCGACCGCCACCGCCAGATGGCCGAAGCCATTGCCGAGATCGTAGGACGGCGTGTCCCAGTTGTGGGTCAGCTCGATCACGGTGCCCGTGCGCTCGTCTTCGTAGCCGACGAACGCGAGCGTGAACTTGCCTTCCGGATAGTCCTCGCGACGCAGCAGCTTCATGCCGAGCAATTCGGTGTAGAACTTGATCGAGCGGTCGAGATCGCCGACTCGCAGCATCGTATGCAGCAAACGCATGTGTTGTACTCCTGTGGGGACTTTCCAGAACCGGAAATTCTACCGGAGTCGGGTGAATCGCGCCGGGGACGGCCGGCCGGCGCGCGCCCGGGCGGTGCAGCGGTTGAGCCGCACGAGCACGAGCGAGCGCCGCGGCGGGAAACAGCACGATCCGACTCACCCGGCCACCGCGTCGATCGGGTAACATCCTTCCACTTCGCACCAAAATCGGGCACGCGTGCCACCGCCCGACCGCGACCACCCACTCTTCCGTACCGCCACCCTGCCGTGCGAAACCGCCCATCCGAGCGCACCGGACGCGCCGCCCGCCTCACCTCGCCGCCACCGCACCGGACCCGCGAGGCACGTCGATGAGCCCGCTTGCCGCCGCCCCCGTGCGCCGCGCACTCGATACGCGCGCCGTCGGCCTGATGCTGCTGCTGTGCGCGATCTGGGGCTTCCAGCAGGTCGCGATCAAGAGCACGAACGCCGCGATCGCGCCGATGTTCCAGGCCGGGCTGCGCTCGGCGATCGCCACGCTGCTGCTGTGGGGCTGGGCCCGCACGCGCGGCACGCCGCTGTTCCAGGCGGACGGCACGTTCGGCGCGGGCCTCGCGGCCGGTGCGCTGTTCGCCGGCGAATTCGTCTGCGTGTTCTTCGGGCTGACGCTGACGAGCGCGTCGCACATGGCGATCTTCCTGTACACGGCGCCGTGCTTCACCGCGCTCGGCCTGCACCTGTTCGCACCGGGCGAGCGGCTGCAGCGCACGCAATGGGCCGGCGTGGGCATCGCATTCGCCGGCATCGCGCTCGCGTTCGCGGACGGCTTCCTGAAGCCGCGCGCGCCCGGCGCGTCCGTACTGGCCGGGCTCGCCGGCGACGCGCTCGGGATCCTCGGCGGCGCGATGTGGGCCGCGACGACGGTCGTCGTACGCTCGACGGCGCTCGCGCGGGCCAGCGCGAGCAAGACGCTGTTCTATCAGCTCGCGGTATCGGCGGTCGTGCTGGTCGCGCTCGCCGCGCTGTTCGGCCAGATGTCGTTCGCGCACGTGACGCCGATTGCGGTGGCGAGCCTCGCCTACCAGTCGGTGATCGTCGCGTTCGTCAGCTATCTGTCGTGGTTCTGGCTGCTGACGCGCTACAGCGCGTCCCGGCTGTCCGTCTTCACGTTCCTGTCGCCGCTGTTCGGCGTCGCGTTCGGCGTGCTGCTGCTCGGTGAATCCGTCGGCTGGCGCTTCATGTCCGCTGCCGCGCTCGTGCTGACCGGCATCGCGCTCGTCAACGCGCCGCCGCGCCGGCGGGCGTGACGACCGGCGCAAGACGCGCGGGCAATAAAAAAGCTGCCCGTCGGGCAGCCTCTTCGATACAGCCGATGAGCGGCTCGCGCCACGCGCATCATCCGGCCTTGCGCGCCGCCGCCAGCGCCTGCGCGACGCCGACGTATTCGGCCACGCTCACGTCCTCCGCGCGGCGCGCGAGATCGAAGCCGAGCGCATCGAAATCGATCGTCTCGCGGTAGTCGCCGAGCGTATTGCGCAGCATCTTGCGGCGCTGCGAGAACGCGGCGGTGACGATTTCGCCGAGCAGCCCGGGATCGACGTCCGGCAGTTCGTGCGGCTCGTACGGAATCATCCGGACGATCGCCGAATCGACCTTCGGCGGCGGCTGGAACGATTCCGGCGGCACGTCGAGCATCTTCTCCATCACGTAACGGTACTGCAGCATCACCGACAGCCGGGAAAACGCCTTCGTGCCCGGCTCCGCGACCATCCGCTCGACGACTTCGTTCTGCAGCATGAAATGCTGGTCGATGACCGCATCGGCGAACGTCATCAGGTGGAACAGCAGCGGGCTGGAAATGTTGTACGGCAGGTTGCCGACGATCCGCAGCGACGGCTTGTCGCCGGGCGCCGCGAGTGAGCGGAAGTCGAACGCGAGCGCGTCGCCCGCGTGCAGCTCCAGCAGCGCGCCGAAGCGTTGCTGCAGGCGCCCGATCAGGTCGCGGTCGAGCTCGACCGCGTGCAGCGGCGACTCGGGCGTCGCGACGCGCTCGATCAGCGGCTCGGTCAGCGCGCCGAGCCCGGGGCCGATCTCGACCATCCGCTGGCCGCGGGCGGGGCCGATCGTCGCGACGATCGAGTCGATCACGCCGTGATCGACGAGAAAGTTCTGCCCGAAGCGCTTGCGCGCGAAATGGCCTTGGTGCTGTCTGCTGTTCGACATCGACTCAGTAAAACGAAAAATACGACGAAAGGAGTAAGCCTGCGGCGTCAGGCTGCGCGGCGATGGCGCGCCATCGTGACGGCCGTATCGAGCGCGGCGATCATGCTGCCCGGATCCGCGCGGCCCGTGCCGGCCAGATCGAGCGCGGTGCCGTGATCGACCGACGTGCGGATGATCGGCAGCCCGAGCGTCACGTTGATGCCCTCGCCGAACGTCGCGTACTTCAGCACGGGCAGGCCCTGGTCGTGGAACATCGCCAGCACGCAATCGGCATCGGCCAGATGGCGCGGCTGGAACAGCGTGTCGGCCGGATACGGGCCGCGCGCGTCGATGCGTTGCGCGTTCGCGCGGGCCAGCGCCGGTTCGATCACGTCGATCTCCTCGCGGCCGAGATAACCGTTCTCGCCCGCGTGCGGGTTCAGGCCCGTCACGAGGATGCGTGGCGCGGCGAGACCGAAATCGCGCCGCAGGTCGCGATCGATGATCGCGAGCGTCTCGACGAGCCCGTCGATCGTCAGCGCGGCCGATACGTCCTTCAGCGGCAGGTGCGTGGTCGCGAGCGCGACGCGCAGCGGCCGGTGGCCGGTGCCGGCCAGCATCATCACGACGCGCGGCGTATGCGTGCGTTCGGCCAGGTATTCGGTATGGCCGGTGAACGGCACGCCCGCGTCGTTGATCGTGCTTTTCTGCAGCGGCGCGGTGACGATCGCGTCGTACCGGCCCGCCAGCGCGCCGTCGATCGCCGCGTCGAGCAACCCGAGCACGTACCGGCCGTTCGCCGCGTCCAGCTTGCCCGCCTGCGCGGGCGCGGCCAGCGCGTGATGCGCGACCGACACCTGCGCGCCGCCCGCCAGCGTGGCCGGGTCGGCCCCGACCGCCGCCGCCCGCGCATCGAGCAGCGCCGCATCGCCGAGCACGGTGAAATGCGCGTCGGGCCAGCGCTGCGCGGCGTCACGCAGCGCCTGCACAGTCAGCTCCGGGCCGACCCCCGCGGGTTCGCCGGTCGTGATCGCGATCTGCAGCGCGGGCATGGTCATCCGACGCTCGCTCAGTTCGCCGGGCCGACGCCGCCGATCTTGTACTGCACGTACGACGAATCGCGCAGCTCGCGCAGCCAGTCGGCATAGGCCTGTTCGGCCTTGCGCTGGCCGATCGCCTGACGGGCGATGTCCATCTGCTGCTGCACCGACCCTTCCGCTTCACGGCGGCTCAGCACCTGGATCAGGTGGTAGCCGTACTCGGTGCGAATCGGCTGGCTGATCTGGCCGTCCTGCAGGCTGTTCATCGCGCGCTCGAATTCCGGCACGGTCTCGCCCGGGCTGATCCAGCCCAGATCGCCGCCCTGCGACGCCGAGCCGTCCTGCGAGTAGGTGCGCGCGAACTTCGCGAAATCGCCGCCGGCCTCGACCTGGTTGCGGATGTCGCTCAATTGCTGGCGCGCCTGGCCTTCCGACTTGCCTTCGCCAACGCGCAGCAGGATGTGGCGCACGTGCGTCTGCACGATCTTCGGCGCCGCGGCGCTCGCGCCCTGGCTCTGGCGGCGGTCGACGAGGCGCACGATCTCGAAGCCGTCCGGCACGCGGATCAGCGTCGGGTTGACCTGGCCCGGGCGCAGCTTCGACGCGGCGTCGACGACGTCGGCCGGCAGCGCGCTCGGCGCCTTGAAGCCGAGATCGCCGCCCTTCTTCGCGTCGTTCGCTTCGGAGTTGTTCTTCGCGAGGCGCTCGAAATCGGCGCCCGACTTCGCCTGCTGCAGCAGCGCTTCGGCCTTCTTCTGCGCGGCTTCGATGTCGGCCTGCGGCGCGTTGGTGGGCGCCTTGATGAAGATGTGCTGGAAGCGCAGGTCCTGCTGCTGCGCCGCGTTCGGCCCGCGCTGGCTCGCGATGTAGTTCGCGACCTCGGCGTCCGACACCGTGATCTTGCCGTCGACTTCGCGCTCGCGCAGCTTCGACAGCATCAGCTCGGTACGCGCATCGTTCGTGAAGATGCTCCACGGCACGCCTTGCGCCTCGAGACGCGCGCGATACTGGTCGAGCGTCATCCCGTTCGCCTGCGCGAGACGCTGCAGCGTGGCCTGCACGGTCGCGTCGTCGATGCGGATCCCGTCGTCCTTGGCCTTTTGCACCTGGATACGCTCGAGCACCATCTGGTTCAGCACCTGCGCGCGCAACTGGTCGGCCGGCGGCACCGGCGCGTTCTGCTGCTGCAGCCGGCGCGCGATCAGGCCGACGCGCTGGTCGAGTTCGCGGCCGGTGATCACGTCGTTGTTGACGACCGCGACGACTTCGTCGGCGAGCTGCGCACCTTGCGAACCGAGCGCCTGCGCCGCAGCGGGCGCGGCGGCGAGCAGCGCGGCGGACGCGGCGAGGCTGGACACGACTGCCGCGAAACGAAGGGTTTTCTTCATTGCCACTGAAACTCCATTGAAATCGTGCTGACCGGTGCAGACATGCCGGCGTTACTCGTAGTTGCTGAAGCGGGACATCGGCGGCGGCGGCGGCGGCAACGGCGTGTAGCCCGGCACCCCGGCGCGGAATGCGGACACGAGGCCGTTGTCGATGGTCGACAAGCCCTTGAGCGTCAGCTGCATCATGAATCGCGTCGACGAGTTCTGCTGTCCCGACGTATTGATGCCGTTCGCGGCCCGCTGCACTCCGACCCCGAGCGCCCAGCAATCCGCGTCGTATTGTAAGCCGACCAGACCGTCGACCACGCGATCTCCGGCGAAGTCGTAGTTGAAGCGGCCGATCGCATACAGGCGGCGCGTGAGCGGCCACTGCGCGGACACCAGGAACTGGTTGATCGGCTGGTTGTCGAGCGTGGTGTTCGTGCGCGTATAGCGGTAGCCGACGTTGATCACGCGGCGCTCGCCCGGGCTGTAGCCGAAACCGATACTCGACTTCACGAGCTGGTTGTTGTTCTGGTTGTACTGGAACGCCGTTTCCGACATGAAGCCCGAGCCGAGCTTCAGCGCGGCGCCGACGATCAGGTCCGAGTGGCGCGCCAGCACGGCGCTCTGCCCGGGCGTCAGCGTGACGCGCTGATCCGCGAAGTAGTACTGCTGCGCGATCACGAAGCGCGCGCGCTCGTCGCCGGTGCGCGGATCGATGAAGCGCGACGTGAGGCCGGCCGTGATCCGGTTCGCGTCGGCGATCCGGTCGTTGCCGACGAACGTGTTCGGCTGGTAGATCTCCGCGAGGCCGAAGTCCGATTCCGCGGTGTCGAACAGCGGCGCGTTCGACTGGTCGCGATACGGCGTGTACACGTAGTACAGGCGCGGCTCGAGGGTCTGGATGAAGTCCTGGCCGAACAGGCGCACCGAACGGTCGAAGATCAGGCCCGTGTCGAAGCTCACGGTCGGGATCGACTCGGTGAAGCGCTTCGGGCTGTTCGGCGTGGTCGACGACAGGTAGTTCAGGTCGTAAGACGCGAAGTGGTACTGGACCTTCGGCACGACGAAGTAGCCGGGCCCGTACACGCCGTACGAGATGTACGGATTGAAGACGATGCGGTCGCCTTCGGTCGCGTCGGCGGTCGTGATGCGGAACCGCGAATAATCGGCTTCCGCGCCGAAGTCGAAGCCGCCGACGTTGTACTTCGTGTACTTCACGTTCAACTGCGGCTCGCGGCTGTACGGCGCGATCGACGGCGGCAGCGTCTGCCAGTGCTGGTAGCGCGCGAGCACCGACCACGGGCCGTTGTTGTACGTCAGGCCGGCTTCCTGCTGGTACAGCGTCTGCGTCCCGTTGATGAACTGGTTCGCCGACCCGAGGTCTTCCGGATACGTGTTGTCCGAGACCTTGTTGTAATAGACGTAGCCGCCGAAACCGCCGCCGAAGTTCTGCTGGTGCTGCCAGTAGATCGCGTAGCGGTTGCGGTGCGCGAGCCGGTCGTCCGGCAGGTAATTGGCCGTGAACGTGCCCGAATACGACGGCGACAGATAGCGGAACGTCGCCTCGGCCATCACGCCGCGCCGCGAGATGATGCGCGGCGTGAGCGTCAGGTCGCGGTTCGGCGCGATGTTGAAGTAGTACGGCAGCGACAGCTCGAAGCCGTTGCTCGAGTTCACCGAGAACGTCGGCGGCAGCAGGCCGCTGCGCCGCTCGCCCGACAGCGGGAACGTCATCCACGGGCTCGCGAAGATCGGCACGCCCTGGAAGAACAGCACGCCGTTGCGCGCGGTGCCCTCATCGGCACCCGTATCGAAGTCGAAGCGGCTGCCCTTGATGTACCACGCGGGATTCGTCGCGCACTGGCATGCGGTATACGTGCCGTTGACGAACACCGAGCGCTCGTTGTCGACCATGTCGACGCGCTCCGCGCTGCCCGACCCGCCCGTCACGTTGAAGTGATACTTCGGCGCGGTCATGAAGCCCTGGTTCGCCTCGACCTTCAGGTGCGCCTCGGGGCCCGCGAACGACGTGCCACCGTTGATCACCTTGACCTGGCCGTACGCATCGGCCATGTCGGTATCCTGATCGTAGTGGATCGCGTCGGCCTTCACGACGGCATCGCCGCGCCGCAGCTCGGCGGAGCCCTTCGCGGCGAGATCCTGCTCGGCGGTGCCGCTCGTGTGGTCGGCGATCACGAACGCGGCCGGCTTCGCGCCGTCCTTCAGCGGATGATCCTCGAGCTGGGGTGCGAGACGCAGATCCCACGGCGAGTCGAGCGGCTGCGGCTGCGCAGCGGCGCCCGACAGCTGCGCGTACGACACGGCCGGCACGAGGCCGGGCACGGCCAGGAGCGCGAGCGCGAGCCGCCGTTTGCGCGGCGCCCCGTCACCGGGGAAAACATTCGGGAATAGCGGTTTGGGCGGCATCTATCGTTTGGCGAATCGCCCCTTGTCAACCGCGCCTGCACGGCACCTTCGCGCGCGGCGGGCCGCGCCGTCGAGCCGCGACTGCGGCTCTTCGCAAACCGGGGAGGCGATCGGGCGGACGTCGCGACAGGCGCGGGCCTGCACGGCGGAAGCTGACGCGGGGCGCGTCAAAAAAGTCGTGGGGTATTATATGGCAAGACGTTCCCCCCTCCGCCGAGTTTCATGACGCCCCCATCCGCCGCATCCCAGCCCGACGCCCGCCTCGACGCGCTCACCGCGTGGCTGCGCCCGCTCGCCGGGCGCTACGCCCTCGATCTGTCAACCCTCGCGCCCGCGTCGTCGGACGCCAGTTTCCGCCGCTATTTCCGCGTCGCGTCCGCCGCGAGCCCCGGCGGCACGCTGATCGCCGTCGACGCGCCGCCGCCCGAGAAGTGCCGCGAATTCGTCCAGGTCGCGCAGTTGCTCGCCGCGGCCGGCGACCACGTGCCGGACGTGCTCGCCCACGATTTCGACGCGGGCTTCATGCTCGTGACGGACCTCGGCCGCACGTCGTACATCTCGGTGCTCGATCCGGCCGACCCGGCCGCCGCAAAGCCGCTGATGCGCGCGGCGCTCGACGCGCTGATCCGCTTCCAGCTCACGTCGAAGCCCGACGTGCTGCCGCCGTTCGACGAAGCGTTCCTGCGCCGCGAAATGGAGCTGATGCCCGAATGGTTCGTCGGCCGCCACCTCGGCAAGCCCGTCACCGACGCGATGCGCGGCACGCTCGACCGCACGTTCGCGCTGCTGGTCGCGAGCGCGCACGCGCAGCCGCAAGGCTTCATGCTGCGCGACTTCATGCCGCGCAACCTGATGGTCTGCGAGCCGAACCCGGGCGTGCTCGACTTCCAGGACGCCGTGTACGGGCCGCTGACGTACGACGTCGTGTCGCTGCTGCGCGACGCGTTCATCAGCTGGGACGAGGAATTCGAGCTCGACTGCTTCGCGTACTACTGGGAAAAGGCGAAAAAGGCCGGCCTGCCGGTCGATCCCGACTTCGGCGAGTTCTACCGCCAGCTCGAATGGATGGGCCTGCAGCGCCACATCAAGATCCTCGGCCTGTTCGCGCGCATCAACTACCGCGACGGCAAGCCGCACTACCTGAACGACCTGCCGCGCTTCCTCGCGTATGCGCGCAAGGTCGCGCTGCGCTATCGCCCGCTCGTGCCGTTCGCGAAGCTGCTCGACGAGCTCGAGGGCAACGCGCCGGCCGACGTCGGCTATACATTCTGAGCGCCCTTACACCCAGCCGAACATGAGCCCTACCCTGACCACGGCGATGATCTTCGCCGCCGGACGCGGCGAACGGATGCGTCCGCTGACCGACACCTGCCCGAAGCCGCTGCTCGAAGCCGGCGGCAAGCCGCTGATCGTGTGGCAGATCGAGGCGCTCGCGCGGGCGGGCATCGACACGATCGTGATCAACCATGCGTGGCTCGGCGAACGAATCGAGGCCGCGCTGGGCGACGGTTCGCGCTGGGGCGTGCGGATCGCGTATTCGGCCGAAGGCGAAGCGCTGGAAACCGCCGGCGGCATCGCACAGGCGCTGCCGCTCATCGAGCGCGACGGCCAACCGACCGTGTTCGCGGCCGTCAGCGGCGACGTGTACTGCGCCTTCGACTACCGGACGCTCGCGCCGCGCGCCGCCCGGATGGCCGCACTCGACACGCCGGCGATGCACCTCGTGATGGTGCCGAACCCGCCGTTCCACCCGGCCGGCGACTTCGCGCTCGGCGACGACGGCCGTCTCGCGCTCGATGGCGCCGCGCGCTTCACGTTCGGCAACATCGGCCTGTACGACACACGGATGTTCCGCGATCTCGCGCCCGGCACGCGGCGCGCGCTGACGCCGTACTACCGCGCGGCGATCGAGGCCGGCCACGCGAGCGGCGAACTGTACGAAGGGATCTGGGAGAACGTCGGCACGCCCGCGCAGCTCGGCGAGCTGGACGCGCGCCTGCGCGCCGCGGGCTGAGCGGAGCCGACGGACGGCCGCGCACCGTCGTGCCGGCCGCCCGCTGCGCGCCACGGCACGCAGCACACCCGCAAGCCGTTACGCGGCCTCGGCCTCTTCCCCGCCGGCTGCCGCGCGCTGCTGCTGCAGCGCCCACATCTGCGCATACAGCCCGTCGGCGCGCACGAGTTCGTCGTGCGTGCCGCGCTCGACGATCCGCCCGTGATCCATCATGAGAATCTGCTGCGCGTGCACGACCGTCGACAGCCGGTGCGCGATCACGAGCGTCGTGCGATGCCGCGCGATCTGGTCGAGTTCGTGCTGGATCGCGCGTTCCGAGCGCGAATCGAGCGCCGACGTCGCTTCGTCGAACAGCAGCACCGGCGGATCCTTCAGCAGCGTGCGCGCGATCGCGACGCGCTGCTTCTCGCCGCCCGACAGCTTCAGCCCGCGCTCGCCGACCGGCGTGTCATAGCCCTTCGGCAAGCTCTCGATGAAATCGTGGATGTGCGCGGCGCGCGCGGCCGCGACCACCTCGTCGCGGCTCGCCGTCGGCCGGCCGTACGCGATGTTGTAGTAGATCGAGTCGTTGAACAGCACGGTGTCCTGCGGCACGATCCCGATCGACGCGCGCAGCGATTCCTGCGTGACGTCGCGAATGTCCTGCCCGTCGATCCGGATCGCGCCGCCCGTCTGCCGGTCGAGATCGTAGAAGCGGAACAGCAGCCGCGACAGCGTCGATTTCCCCGAACCGCTGTGGCCGACCACCGCGGTCGTCGTGCCGGCCTCGATCGTAAAGGTCACGTCGTGCAGGATCGGCCGCGACGGCTCGTACGCGAAGTTCACGTGCTCGAAGCGCACCTGCGCGCCGGCCACCGCGAGCGGCGGCGCATCCGGCCGGTCGGCCACTTCCTTCGGCGCCGACAGCAGCCCGAACATCCGATCCATGTCGGTGAGGCTCTGCTTCAGCTCGCGATAGACGACGCCCAGGAAATTCAGCGGGATGTACAGCTGCAGCATGAACGTGTTGATCAGCACGAGATCGCCGAGCGTCAGCTTGCCCGCAAGCACGCCCTGCGTCGCGCGCCACAGGATGAACACGAGCCCCGTGCCGATGATCGCCTGCTGGCCGAAGTTCAGCACCGACAGCGAGTTCTGCGAGCGGATCGCGGCCTTCCGGTAGCGCTTCAGGTTCTCGTCGTAGCGTTGCGCCTCCCATTCCTCGTTGCCGAAGTACTTCACCGTCTCGTAGTTGATCAGCGAATCGATCGCCCGCGAGTTCGCGCGCGAATCGAGCTCGTTCATCGTGCGGCGGAAGTGCGTGCGCCAGTTGGTGACCTTCACGGTGAACACGATGTACGTGACGAGCGCCGCGAACGTCACGTACGCGTAGTACGCCTCGTACTTGACCACGAAGAAGCCGAGCACGAGCCCGACCTCGACGAGCGTCGGCAGGATGCTGTACAGCGAATACGAAATCAGTTGCTGGATGCCGCGCGTGCCGCGCTCGATGTCGCGCGACATGCCGCCCGTCTGGCGTTCGAGATGAAACCGCAGCGACAGCCCGTGCAGGTGCCGGAACACCTGCAGCGCGAGCTGGCGCACTGCGCTCTCCGTGACCTTCGAGAACAGGATCTCGCGCAGCTCGGTAAAGAGCGACGTCGACAGCCGCACGAGCGCGTACGCGACGACCAGCAGCCCGACGCCGCCCGCGAGCACGATGCCGGCCGACTGCTCGGCGCGGCCGAGCGCGGTGAGCTGCTGCACGGCGGACAGGTGGTCGACGATGCGCTTCATCACGACCGGCACGCCGAGGTTCGCGACCTTCGCGCCGATCAGGCAGCCAAGCGCGAGCGCGACGCGCCATTTGTAGGTGATCAGGTACGGCAGCAGCGACCGGATCGTCTGCCAGTCGTTGCGGGGCCCGGTCGAAGCCGGCGCGGGCTCGCCGGAAGCGGGAAATCGGCGCATGGGGAAAAGGTCCTGCGGCGATGCCGGACGCGCGTATCGACGGCCGGCTCGCGCGCTTTCTCGTACAATTTGCGAACGTTGTATTGTCGCAGAAGCCGCTTCGCGCCGCTGCCGGCGGCCTTGCCGGCCGGCCTGCGCGCGGCGGCCCATTTATTACAGGATGAAAGCCCCCGCCATGACCGATTCGACCCTCGAACTCCCGCAGAAGCAGCCCGCGCTGCGCGTCGTCCCGCAACCGCACGACGCGAACGTTCACGGCGACGTGTTCGGCGGCTGGATCATGTCGCAGGTCGACATCGCCGGCTCGATCCCCGCGAGCCAGCGCGCGAACGGCCGCGTCGCGACGGTCGCGGTCAACTCGTTCGTGTTCAAGCAGCCGGTATTCGTCGGCGATCTGCTGAGCTTCTACGCCACGATCATGCGCACCGGCAACACGTCGATCACGGTCGACGTCGAGGTGTACGCGCAGCGCATGCGCCTGATGGGCGAAGTCGTGAAGGTCACCGAGGCGACGCTCACCTACGTCGCGACCGGCCCGGACCGCAAGCCGCGGCAACTGCCGCCGCTCTGACGCGGGCACGCGCCGCGGCGCGGCAGGCGGCCGTCAGTGCGTGGCCGTCAGCCCGAACTCCCGCATCGCGGGCAGGAAATCGTGATTCAGCTTCGGCTTGCGCGACAGCTTCACCAGCACGTAGCGCTGGAACGGCGCGAGCCGCTGCCACTGCGCGAGCGCGGGCGCCGGCAGCCCGGCCAGCGCGCTTTGCTGCACGAGCGACTCCGGCACCGTGTCGACGTCGCGCCAGGCCGGCTGCTCGTCCGGCTGAAACCATGACGGCTCCAGATCGGCGTGCGTGCGCAGCATTTCGAACAACGCATGATCGAAGTTGGGCTCGATCGCGGTGTCGTCGTCGGCCGGGAAGCGCGCGAGCAGCTTGCGATCCTCGAGCGGCAGCAGTTGCCACTGTTCGAGCGAAATCCGCAGCCCGAAGCGGTCGAGATTGAAACGCACGATCATCGGGATGTACGTGAAGTTTTCCGACGAATCGTGTTCGAAGTTGAAGAGCAACGGAGCGTCGCTGAGTCCCATGGTCGTTACCTGACGTGGCGGATGCCGGCGCGGCCGGCTTGCCTGGGGTATTTTAGAACCTCTGCGCGCGGGCGGCGGCACGATCGTCGCCGGCCGTGCGTCGAATCAACGGGAGTGCTCGTGAATCCGACCCAATCAGACGATCCGCGCGACGCGTTGCGCGATGAGCCGCGCGGCGCGATCGAGCTGCCCGTGAGCCGCACGCGCGGCGGCGCGGTCGAAACCGCGCACGACTTCGTCGGCCAGGAATGGCCGGTCGCACTCGTCTTCAACGGCATCTCGCACGCGGTGATGATGTGTACGCCATGCGACCTCGAAGCGTTCGCGGTCGGCTTCGCGATCTCGGAGGGGATCGTCGCGCGCGGCAGCGACATCAAGGACATCGAGGTGATCCTGCATGCCGATGCGCCGTTGCCGCACGCGGAAGTCCACCTGGAAGTCGTCCAGCAGGCGTTCGCCGCGCTGAAGGACCGGCGCCGTGCGCTCGCCGGGCGCACGGGCTGCGGCGTGTGCGGCATCGAAAGCATCGACCTGCTCGACCTCGCGCCCGAACGCGTGCCCGATACCGGCTTTCTCGCGCGCCTCGCGCCCGATGCGCTGGCGCGCGCCGCGCATGCGCTGCCGGCGCATCAGGCGCTCACGAAACTGACCGGCGGCCTGCATGCGGCCGCGTGGTGCGACGCAACAGGCGCGATCCGCACGGCATTCGAGGATATCGGCCGCCACAATGCGCTCGACAAGCTGATCGGCTCGCTCGTGCTGTCGCGTGCCGATACCACCGACGGCTTCGTGTTCCTGTCGAGCCGCGCGAGCTATGAGCTGGTACGCAAGGCCGCACGGGTCGGCATCCCGCTGGTCGCGACCATCTCCGCGCCGTCGTCGCTCGCGATCGAGATCGCGAAGGCGGCCGGCTTGCGGCTCGTCAGCTTCTGCCGCGAAACGGGCCACGTCGACTACGGCACGGCCTGATCGCGGTCCGAGCCGCGCCGGCAAGCCACCGCCGGCGCGGCCTGCTACGTCAGTCGAACTGACGGAAATCCGGCTTGCGCTTCTCGAAGAACGCGGTCATCGCCTCGCGTGCCTCCGGCGCGCGCAGCATCGCGGCGAAATGGCGCGCTTCCTCGGCCATCCGCGCGGGCGTCGCCACGCCGCCCGTATCCTTGAGCAGCGCCTTCGTCACACGCAGCGATGCCGCCGGCAGCGCCGCCAGCTTCGCCGCCTGCTTCGCCGCGAATGCGTCGAGCTCCGCCGCCGGCAGCACGCGGTTGACGATGCCGATCCGGTGCGCTTCCAGCGCATCGAACGCCTCGCCCAGCAGCAGCTTCTCGGCGGCGACCTGATGGCCGGCCAGGCGCGGCAGCAGGGCGCTCGACGCGGCTTCCGGGCACAGCCCGAGCTGCGCGAAAGGCAGCGAGAACGTCGCGGTGTCGGCCGCGTAGACCAGATCGCAGTGCAGCAGCATCGTCACGCCGACGCCGACCGCGATGCCCGGCACCGCTGCCACGATCGGCTTGCTCGCGCTGCTGATCCGCGCCAGGAACTGGAACACCGAGGCGGTGTCGTCCTTCGGCGGCGACTTCAGGAAATCCTCGAGATCGTTGCCCGCGCTGAAATTGCCGTCGCTGCCGCGCAGCAGGATCACGCGCGTCGCCTTGTCTTCCTGCGCGTCGGCGAGCGCGTCGGCCATCGTCTGGTACATCGCCGCCGTCAGCGCATTCTTCTTCGCCGGGCGCGCGATCGTGATCGTCATCACGCCGTCGGCGCGTTCCACTTGAATGTCGGCCACAACCGTCTCCTTTGACTGTCTCTACCGGAATGAAAAAACGGTGCGCGAGCTCGTGGCCCGCGCACCGTCGTCGCTTTTATCCGCGCCTCGCTTACAGGCGCTCGATGATGCCCGCCGCACCCATGCCGGTGCCGACGCACATCGTGACCATCCCGTACTTCAGGTTGCGGCGGCGCAGGCCGTGCACGACGGTCGCCGCGCGGATCGCGCCGGTCGCGCCGAGCGGGTGGCCCAGTGCGATCGCGCCGCCCATCGGGTTGACCTTCGACGGATCGAGGCCGAGGTCGCGCATCACCGCCAGCGATTGCGCGGCGAACGCTTCGTTCAGTTCGATCCAGTCGAGATCGTCCTGTTTCAGGCCGGCGGCCTTCAGCGCGGCCGGAATCGCTTCCTTCGGACCGATGCCCATGATTTCCGGCGGCACGCCGCGCACCGCGAAGCTCACGAAGCGCGCGAGCGGCGTCAGGTTGAATTGCTTGAGCACCTTCTCCGACACGACGAGCAGCGCACCCGCGCCGTCCGACGTCTGCGAGCTGTTGCCGGCCGTGACCGAGCCCTTGTTCGCGAACACCGTGCGCAGCTTCGCGAGGCCTTCGAGCGACGTATCCGCGCGCGGACCTTCGTCGAGCTTGATTTCGCGCGTCTTCACGTCGACCTCGCCGGTCGCGAGGTTCGGGAAACGCTCGGTGATCGTGTACGCGGCGATTTCGTCGCCGAACTCGCCGGCCTGCTGCGCGGCGAGCGCCTTGCGGTGCGACTCGACCGAGAACGCGTCCTGGTCCTCGCGGCTCACCTTCCACTGCTCGGCGACGCGCTCGGCCGTCAGGCCCATCCCGTACGCGATGCCGAAGTCTTCGCTGCGATCGAAGATGTGCGGCGACATCGACGGCTTGTTGCCCATCATCGGCACCATGCTCATCGATTCGCAGCCGCCCGCGAAGATCGCGTCCGATTCGCCGACGCGGATGCGGTCGGCCGCCATCGCCAGCGCGGTGATGCCCGACGCGCAGAAGCGGTTGACCGTCACGCCGCCGACCGTCTGCGGCAGGCCCGCCAGCAGCGCGCCCATGCGCGCGACGTTCAGGCCCTGCTCCGCTTCCGGAATCGCGCAGCCGATGATCGCGTCCTCGATCACCTTCGTGTCGAGGCCGGGCACCTGAGCGACCGCCGACTTGATCGCGTGAACCAGCAGCTCGTCGGGGCGCGTGTTCTTGAAGACACCGCGCGGGGCCTTGCCGATCGGCGTGCGGCTGGCGGCGACGATGTATGCGTCTTGCAGTTGTTTGCTCATTTGAAACTCCTTGCCTTATCCGCTCGCTCAGTTACGCACCGGCTTGCCGGTCTGCAACATGCCCATGATCCGTTCCTGCGTCTTCTGCGTGCCGAGCAGCTCGACGAACGCGCGACGCTCCAGCGCGAGCAGCCATTCTTCGTCGACGAGGCTGCCGGCTTCGACGTCGCCGCCGCACACGGCTTCGGCGATGCGGCTCGCGATCAGGTAGTCGTGGTCGCTGATGAAGCGGCCGTCACGCATGTTGACGAGCGACGCCTTGATCGTCGCGATCGCCGAGCGGCCCGCGACCGGCACGTCCTTCGCGCGCAGCGGCGCGCGGTAGCCGGTAGCGGCCAGCGCACGCGCTTCCTTCTTCGCGGTGTCGAGCAGTTCGAACACGTTGAAGACGATCGTGTCGGACGGCTTCACGTAGCCCATCGCACGCGCGTCGTGCGCGGACGACGACACCTTCGCCATCGCCGCGTTCTCGAACGACTTCGTGACGAACTTCAGGATGTCGGTGGTCGCGTTCGCGGCCGTCGCGGCTTCCGCTGCGCGCAGCGCCGCTTCCTTCAGGCCGCCGCCGGCCGGCACGAGGCCGACGCCCACTTCGACGAGGCCGATGTAGCTCTCGACGTGCACGACGCGCTTCGCGCTGTGCAGCATCAGCTCGCACCCGCCGCCGAGCGCGATGCCCGACACGGCCGCGACGACCGGCACGTTCGCGTACTTCACGCGCAGCATGCCTTCCTGGAATTTCTTCACGAACGGCTCGATGCCCTTCGCGCCGCCCATCATGAACGCGGGCATCGCCTCCTCGAGGTTCGCGCCGGCCGAGAAGGGGCCGCCCGGCGTGCCGAGCTTCAGCGACGTCGGCTGCCAGATCACCACGCCCTTGTAGTCCTTCTCCGCGAGTTCGATCGCCTGCACGAGGCCGTCGATCACGCTCGGTCCGATCGTGTTCATCTTCGACTTGAACGACACGATCACGACGTCGTCCTCGCCGGCACGGTCGTCGACCCACGCGCGCACCGCGTCGGTTTCGAACAGCGTCTTGCCGTACGTCTTCGGGTCGGCGCCGGCTTCGCCGACGAGCGGCGCACGGAACACCTGCTTGTCGTACACGGCCAGGTCCGAACGCGGCACGAAACGCTTGGCGGCCGGCGCCCACGAGCCTTCGGCCGTGTGCACGCCGCCCTTCTCGGCGACCGGGCCTTCGAGCACCCACGACGGCAGCGGCACGTTCGCGAGCGCCTTGCCGGCCGCGATGTCTTCCTGCACCCACTCGGCGACCTGCTTCCAGCCGGCGGCCTGCCAGCCTTCGAACGGGCCTTCGTTCCAGCCGAAGCCCCAGCGGATCGCGAGATCGACGTCGCGCGCGTTGTCGGCGATCGATTCGAGATGCACGCCGATGTAATGGAACACGTCGCGGAAGATCGACCACAGGAACTGCGCGTGCGGATGGTTCGTCTCGCGCAGCAGCTTCAGGCGTTCCGCCGGCGGACGCTTCAGGATGCGGCCGACCGTTTCGTCCGCCTTCGCGCCCGAGTCGACGTAGGTGCCCGTCTTCGCGTCGAGCACCTTGATCGCCTTGCCTTCCTTCTTGTAGAAACCGCCGCCCGTCTTCTGGCCGAGCGCGCCCTGCTTCACCAGCTCGGCGAGCACGGCGGGCGTCTGGTAGACCGGGAAGAACGGATCGTCGGCGAGGTTGTCCTGCATCGTCTTGATCACGTGCGCCATCGTGTCGAGGCCGACCACGTCCGCGGTGCGGAACGTCGCCGACTTCGCGCGGCCGAGGCGGCTGCCCGTCAGGTCGTCGACTTCGTCGAAGCGCAGGCCGAACTTCGCGGCCTCGGTGATCACCGCGAGGATCGAGAAGATGCCGACGCGGTTCGCGATGAAGTTCGGCGTGTCCTTCGCGCGCACGACGCCCTTGCCGACGACGCTCGTCAGGAAGGTTTCGAGCTGGTCGAGGATTTCCGGGCGCGTATGCGCGGTCGGGATCAGCTCGACGAGGTGCATGTAGCGCGGCGGGTTGAAGAAATGCACGCCGCAGAAGCGCGCCTTCAGCTCGTCCGAGAAACCTTCGGACAGCTTCGTGATCGACAGGCCCGACGTGTTGGTCGCGAAGATCGCGTGCGAGGCGATGTGCGGTGCGACCTTCTTGTACAGGTCGTGCTTCCAGTCCATCCGCTCGGCGATCGCCTCGATCACGACGTCGCATTCGGCGAGCTTCGCGATGTCGTCCTCGTAATTCGCCGCTTCGAGGTACTTCGCGTCGTCCTTCACGCCGAACGGCGCGGGCGACAGCTTCTTCAGGTTCTCGATCGCCTTCAGCGCGATCGCGTTTTTCGGGCCTTCCTTGGCCGGCAGGTCGAACAGCAGCACCGGCACGCGCGCGTTGACGAGATGCGCGGCGATCTGCGCGCCCATCACGCCGGCGCCCAGCACGGCGACCTTGCGAATCAGGAAATTGCTCACGGGATGTCTCCGGATAGTGTCGTGCAGCGCGGAATATGGGGGCTGCACGGCGAAGTGAGTACCAGAACCGTTGCGTTCGGGCGGCGCGCGGCGCGCACCGCCCGGACTTGGATCAGAACAGCGATTCGTCGACTTCCATCAGCGTCTTCGAACCGGCGCGCGCGGCGCGGATCGTCGATGCCGTTTCGGGCAGCAGGCGCGCGAAGTAGAAGCGGGCGGTGGCGAGCTTCGACTTGTAGAACGGATCGCCCGACGCTTCGTTGTCGAGGGCGATGCGCGCCATGCGCGCCCAGAAGTACGAGAACACCAGGTGGCCGACGGTGCGCAGGTACGGCACGGCCGCGGCGCCGACTTCGTCCGGGTTCTGCATCGCCTTCATGCCGATTTCCATCGTCAGCTTCTGCACCTTTTCACCGATGTCGGCGAGCGGGTTGATGAACTCGGCCATCTCGGGCTTCACGCCTTCGGCTTCCGCGAATTCGGTCACGAGCTTGCCGAACTTCTTCAGCTTCGCGCCCATGTCGCCGAGCACCTTGCGGCCCAGCAGGTCGAGCGACTGGATCGAGTTCGTGCCTTCGTAGATCATGTTGATCCGCGCGTCGCGCACGTACTGCTCCATGCCCCACTCGGAGATGAAGCCGTGGCCGCCGTAGATCTGCATCGCATGGTTCGTGCACTCGAACGCGTTGTCGGTCAGGAACGCCTTGATGATCGGCGTGAGCAGCGCGACGAGGTCGGCCGCTTCCTTGCGCACCGCTTCGTCGGCGTGCGACAGCTCCTTGTCGATCTGCAGCGCGGACCAGTACGTGAATGCGCGCGCGCCTTCCGCGTAGGCCTTCTGCGTGAGCAGCATGCGGCGCACGTCCGGGTGCACGATGATCGGATCGGCCGGCTTGTCCGGTGCCTTCGGGCCGGTCAGCGAACGCATCTGCAGGCGTTCCTTCGCGTACGTCAGCGAGTTCTGGTACGCGACTTCCGTGAGGCCGAGGCCCTGCATGCCGACACCCAGACGCGCGGCATTCATCATCACGAACATCGCGTTCAAGCCCTTGTTCGGCTCGCCGACCATCCAGCCCTTCGCGCCGTCGAGGTTCATCACGCACGTCGAGTTGCCGTGGATGCCCATCTTGTGCTCGATCGAGCCGCACTTGATGCCGTTGCGCTCGCCCGGCTCGCCCGAAGCGTCCGGAATGAACTTCGGCACGATGAACAGCGAGATCCCCTTCGTGCCTTGCGGCGCGTCCGGCAGGCGCGCGAGCACGAGGTGGACGATGTTCTTCGACATGTCGTGCTCGCCGCTCGAGATGAAGATCTTCGTGCCGCTGATCGAGTACGAGCCGTCGCCGTTCGGTTCGGCCTTGGTGCGCAGGATGCCGAGATCGGTGCCGCAGTGCGGCTCGGTCAGGCACATCGTGCCGGTCCATTCGCCCGACACGAGCTTCGGCAGGTATTGCTGCTGCAGTTCCGGCGCGCCGTGCGCGTGCAGGCATTCGTACGCGCCGTGCGACAGGCCCGGATACATCGTCCAGGCCTGGTTCGCCGAGTTCAGCATTTCGTAGAGTGCGTTGTTCACGAACGCGGGCAGGCCCTGGCCGCCGTAGTCCGGATCGCAGCCGAGCGCCGGCCAGCCGGCTTCGACGTACTGCTGATACGCTTCCTTGAAGCCGGTCGGGGTCTTCACGACGCCGTCGCCTTCATACGTGCAGCCTTCGCGGTCGCCGACCTGGTTCAGCGGGAACAGTACCTCGGAGCAGAACTTGCCCGCTTCCTCGAGGACCTGGTTGATCGTGTCGGCGTCGAGGTCCGCATGCTTGGGCATTTGCTTGACTTCGGCTTCGACGTTCAGAAGCTCGTGCAACACGAATTGCATGTCGCGCAGCGGCGCGGCGTACTGTCCCATGACTCTCTCCAAAGGTGGGCAAACGGCTCGAGCTCCTGGCGGGCGGGTCACGCGCCGCTAACGGCTCTCGCTCTGATACGAAACAATCGTCTTTTCCAGCGCGGCCCACGTGAGGCGCACGGCGTCCGGCGAATGCAGGAAGCGTGCGTCGTGATGCAGGCCGAGCGTGAAGCTGTACAACTCGAAGAGCATCAATTCCGGATCCGTGTCCGCGCGCAGATGCCCTTCTTCCATCGCCTGCGAAATGGCGCGCAGCAACGCGGCACGCCAGGCGGTCACGCTCGCGATCAACTGTTCGCGCACGGGGCTGTCCGGCCGGTCGTCGTACTCCACCGCGCCGCTGATGTAGATGCACCCGGTCGTCACCTCCTGGATGCGCTTCTCCATCCAGCGCGCCAGCATCGCCCGAAGACGCGGCAGACCGCGCGCCTCGCGCAGGCTCGGAAAGAACACCTCGTTCTCGAAACGATGGTGGTACTCGCGCACGACCTCGACCTGCAGGTCCTCGCGCGATCCGAAGTGCGCGAACACGCCGCTCTTGCTCATCTGCATGCGCTCGGCCAGCAGGCCGATCGTCAGCCCCTCCAGCCCGTCACGGCTGGCGAGGTCCAAAGCAGCTTCGAGTATCGCGGCACGCGTCTGTTCGCCTTTTCGCATAGCTATTTCTGTAACCGTTCGGGGGTTCGAATAAAATCGAACGGCCGTACTATTATTGAGTGCGGCCGCTCGCGAAACAAGGAAATTATTAGAAACCGGTGTCTAACCGAGCCGCTATTTTGCGCGATTCCGGCGGGACCGGAGCGGCTTTTCCGCACGAACGTGCGGACGGATTTTGAAGTGAATGCTTAGTCTGCGTCAGTCGTAACCGCCGACCGTCAGCGCCTTCATCAGGAGGCGGTACGTGTTGTACGCCAGCCAGTTCAGCAGCCGCTCGATGCGCGGGCGCGCGGCGTAGTGCGCGGCGTCGATCTCGCGCCCTTCGGCGAACGCGGTGGCGATCGCGTCGCGCAACTGGTTCGTGACTGCATCGTAGCGCACCAGCACGACGTTCGCTTCATTGTTCAGCATCAGGCTCAGCGCGTCCAGATTCGACGAGCCGACCGTCGCCCAGTTGTCGTCGATCACGGCGACCTTGCCGTGCAGGATCGTCTTGTCGTATTCGGCGACGCGCACGCCCGCGCGCAACAGCGAGTGATACAGGAACGGCACGGCCGTATCGAGCGCCGTGAACTCCTTGCGGCCGATCAGCACCTGCACGTCGACGCCGCGGCGGGCCGCGCCCGTCAGCGCGCGGCGCAGCTTGCGGCCCGGCATGAAGTACGGATTCGCGAGCAGGATCCGCTGGCGCGCCTGGCCGATCGCCGCGAGATACGCCTTCTCGATCGCGCGGCGGTTCACGACGTTGTCGCGCGCGACGAACGCCACGCTCGGCTCCGTCACGACCCGCAGCGCGCCGGCCTTGATCCACCGGTGGCTGCGCATCCAGCGCCGGAACATGTCCGGGAACGCTTCGCCGCCGTGCAGCCCGGCCGCGTACTGCGCGTACGGCTTGTGGCCGAACTGGATCCGGTGCCACTGCAGCTCGAACGCGGCGCGCACGTCGGACACCGCGGGCCCGGCCATCTCGACCGCGAAATCCCAGCGCGGGAACGGCAGCGTCGCGCTGCCCTGCGTGTAGTCGTCGACGATGTTGATGCCGCCGCAGAACGCGACCGCGTGATCGACCACCGCGAGCTTGCGGTGCGTGCGCGAGAAGCCGAAGCGGCCGAACAGGTAGCGGTTGTAGATGCAGTGCTCGACACCGGCCTCGGCCCACGTGTCGAACAGCGGCAGGCGCGCGGTGCCGATGCCGTCGGTGATCACGCGCACGCGCACGCCGCGCTGCACCGCGCGGATCAGCGCGTCCGACACCGGCCGGCCGGCCGCGTCGTCGCAGAAGATGTAGGTTTCGAGCATCACCTGCTCGCGGGCGGCATCGATCCGATCGATCAGTGCCTGGAAGAATTCGCCGCCGGTTTCGCACAGCCGCACGGTGTTGCCGGCCGTAAACGCGAGCCGCGACGCGGAGCCGCGCTCCTGCAGGAACATCTGCCGCAATTGCGCGAAGCGCTTGCGGGTCTCCGCATTCATGCGGACGAGCCGTGCGGCGCGCGCGCGAGCGCCACGCGTACGGGCAATTGCAGGATCGCCTCGGCGTTCGACGGCGAGAAACAGCGCGCGGCCGCCTCGCGGAACGGCAGCCACGCGTGGTCGACGTGCTCGCGCGGCGACAGCGTCACGTCGACGCGATGCGGCACGCACAGCCCGAACCAGTGCTCGACGTTGCGCGTGACGCCCGGCGCATAGCGGTGCAGGTATTGCGGATAGATCGTGTATTCGATCCGGTGATGCCAGTCGACGAGCGCGCTGGCCGGCACGTCGGGCGTGCCGACCGCGATGCCGGTTTCCTCGGCTACTTCGCGCGCGGCGGTGAGCGCGAGCGGCTCGTCGAGCGCGTCCTTCGAGCCGGTGACCGATTGCCAGAAATCGGGCTGGTCGGCACGCTTGATCACGAGCACGTCGAGATCGGGCGTGTAGATCACGACGAGAACGGATTCAGGGATTTTCGGCGGCTTCGTCATCTTGGTTTCATGCGGCACGGGGCCGTGCGTCGACCCTGTGCCCCGAACGTGCGGCAAGTGCTGCGACTGTACCGCAAAAAATGCAAAAGGCGCATCAGCGCCTTTTTCATGGGTGTCGTGTGGGCGTGACCGCACACACGACAGAGGGGGCGAAAGCGCGTTACGCCTTCGGCTGCTCCGGCTGACGCAGACGGATGTGCAGCTCGCGCAGTTGACGCTCGTCGACCGGGCTCGGCGCCTGCGTGAGCAGATCCTGCGCACGCTGGGTCTTCGGGAACGCGATCACGTCGCGGATCGAATCGGCGCCGGCCATCATCGTGACGATGCGGTCGAGACCGAACGCGATACCGCCGTGCGGCGGCGCGCCGTACTGCAGCGCGTCCAGCAGGAAGCCGAACTTCGCCTGCGCTTCTTCCGCGCCGATCTTCAGCGCGCGGAACACCTTGCTCTGCACTTCCTCGCGGTGGATACGCACCGAGCCGCCGCCGATTTCCCAGCCGTTCAGCACCATGTCGTACGCCTTCGCGAGGCAGCGGCCCGGATCGGTCTCGAGGTACTCGAGGTGCTCGTCCTTCGGGCTCGTGAACGGATGGTGCGCGGCGACGTAGCGCGCGTCTTCGTCGTCGTATTCGAACATCGGGAAGTCGACGACCCACAGCGGCTTCCAGCCTGCCTGGACGAGACCGTTCGCCTTGCCGAATTCCGAATGGCCGATCTTCAGGCGCAGCGCGCCGAGGCTGTCGTTGACGACCTTCGCGCGGTCGGCCGCGAAGAAGATGATGTCGCCGTCCTCAGCGCCGGTGCGCTCGAGGATCGCCGCGATCGATGCGTCGTGCAGGTTCTTGACGATCGGGCTTTGCAGGCCGTCGCGGCCCTTCGCCTTCTCGTTGACCTTGATCCAAGCGAGGCCCTTCGCGCCGTAGATGCGCACGAATTCGGTGTAGCCGTCGATGTCGCCGCGCGACAGCTCGCCGCCCTTCGGCACGCGCAGCGCCGCGACCCGGCCGTCCTTCGCGTTGGCCGGCGTGCTGAACACCTTGAAGTCGACGTCCTTCATCGCGTCGGTCAACTCGGTGAATTCGAGCTGCACGCGCAGGTCCGGCTTGTCCGAACCGAAACGCGCCATCGCTTCGGAGTACGGCATCACCGGGAATTTCGCGTCGAGCTCGACGTCGATCGTCGTCTTGAAGATGTGACGGATCATGTCCTCGAACAGGTCGCGGATTTCCTGCTCGCCGAGGAACGACGTCTCGCAGTCGATCTGCGTGAATTCCGGCTGGCGGTCGGCGCGCAGATCCTCGTCGCGGAAGCACTTGGTGATCTGGTAGTAACGGTCGAAGTTCGCGACCATCAGCAGCTGCTTGAACAGCTGCGGCGACTGCGGCAGCGCGAAGAACTGGCCCGCGTTCACGCGCGACGGCACGAGATAGTCGCGCGCGCCTTCCGGCGTGCTCTTCGTCAGCATCGGCGTTTCGATGTCGATGAAGCCCTGCTCGTCGAGATACTTGCGTGCCTCGATCGCGACGCGGTAGCGCAGGCGCAGGTTGTGCTGCATCTGCGGGCGGCGCAGGTCGAGCACGCGGTGCGTGAGGCGCGTCGTTTCCGACAGGTTGTCGTCGTCGAGCTGGAACGGCGGCGTGACCGACGCGTTCAGCACGTTCAGCTCGTGGCACAGCACTTCGATCTTGCCGCTCTTCAGGCCGGCGTTGACCGTGCCTTCCGGACGGTTGCGCACGAGGCCCTTGATCTGCACGCAGAACTCGTTGCGCACGCCTTCGGCGGTCGCGAACATCTCGGCGCGATCCGGGTCGCACACCACCTGCACGAGGCCTTCACGATCGCGCAGGTCGATGAAGATCACACCGCCGTGATCGCGGCGGCGCTGCACCCAGCCGCACAGCGACACGGTTTGGCCCAGCAGGTGTTCGGTCACGAGACCGCAGTATTCAGTACGCATCGACATGATGTTTGCTTTCGTTCGGTTTGATCAACGGGCGCCGCAACACGCGGCCCGGGCGATGATTCTTTACTTACAGCGGCGGCTCGACGGGACGGCGGGCGGGCGCCGGAACCGGCGCCGAAGGCGCCACGACGCCCATCGAGACGATGTACTTGAGCGCGGCATCGACCGACATGTCGAGTTCGATGACTTCGCTCTTCGGCAGCATCAGGAAGAAGCCGGATGTCGGGTTCGGCGTCGTGGGCACGTACACGCTCACGTACTCTTCCGTCAGATGGTTGACCACGTCGCCGCCGGGCACGCCGGTCAGAAACGCGATCGTATACGAGCCGCGGCGCGGGTATTCGATCAGCAGCGCCTTGCGGAACGCGTTGCCGCTGCTCGACAGCAGCGTGTCCGATACCTGCTTGACGCTCGTGTAGATCGGCCCGACGACCGGGATGTGGCGCACGACCGCGTTCCACCACGTGACGAGCTTCTGGCCGATGAAGTTCTGCGTGGCCAGCCCGACCACGAAGATGAACGCGAGCGTCAGCACCGCGCCGATCCCCGGCAGATGGAAGCCGAGCATCCGCTCGGGCTGCCACGATTCGGGCAGCAGGAGCAGCGTCTGATCCATCGTGCCGATGATGAGGCCGAGCACCCACAGCGTGATCGCGAGCGGGACGAGAACCAGCAAGCCGGTCAGGAACACCGTTTTCAGGGTCGTCTTTTTCATCATCTGCCGTCAATGAACCGCGCCGGCGGCGCGGGTTGGTCGCGACCCGGCCGGGCCGCGACGGTCAACTGCCGGCGGCGGGCGTCGCGGCCGGTGCCGGCGCGGCGCTCGTCGTCGTGGTGCTGCTTGAACTGCTCGCCGCGGCCGGCGCGGCCGGCGCGGCCGCGGCGGGTGCGGCTTGCGCCCCGGAGGCTGCCGGCGCCGCGTCGCCCGACGTCGCCGCCGGTGCGCTGGTGCCGCCCGAGCCACCGCGGAAATCGGTGACATACCACCCCGAGCCCTTGAGCTGGAACCCGGCGGCAGTCACCTGTTTGCGAAAAGCATCCTTCCCGCATTCAGGGCATTGCGACAGCGGCGCGTCGCTCATCTTCTGGAGCACGTCCTTCGCGAAACCGCACGCTTCGCATCGATAGGCGTAGATCGGCATGATATTTTTCCCGCGGAAACTGGAAACGGCTTGCAAAACCTTGAATTATAGCCGAAACCCGGGCGCGCTCCGGCAATGGCCGAGACGCCGGCGCATCAGCGGCGACGCCACGTGAGCCAGCGCTCGTGCCCGTCGAACACGGCCAGCGAATCGGTCACCGGCAAATCCTCCACCCGTTCGAAGTGCGGCGCGAGCAGCGCGTCGAGCTCCGCACGCTCGATGCCGAACGGCGGCCCCTTCGGCTTCGCCACCAGGAAGAAATAACCGGCCAGCAAGCCGCCCGCGGGCAGCAACTCGGCCATCCGCGCCGCATAGTCGGCACGCATGGCCGGCGGCAACGCGCACAGAAACGCTCGCTCGTACACCCACTGCACGTCGAACGGCGGCCGGTACTGGAAAAAATCCGCCTGCTCGACGACGTCCGCATGCGCGCCGAGCTGCGCCTTCGCGGCAGCGACCGCCTGCGCGGCGAAATCGATCGCGCGCACCGGCCAGCCGGCCTGCGCGAGCCATCCAGCCTCCTGCGCGCTGCCGCAGCCGGGGATCAGCACCGCGCACGGCTCGAGCCGCCGCGCGAACACGCGAAAGCCGTCGGGCACGCCGCCGAATTCCCACGGCGTCACGCCGCGCTCGAAGCGCTCGTTCCAGAACGACGCGCTGCCCGGGTCGCGCGTCGCGAAATCGGCGGCCGACGGTGCGGCCGGTTGCTTCGGATCGGACATCGCCGCGCTCCTTTCGATCAGGCGCCGTACGCGAGCGCGAGCAGCACGCGCGCGACGAGCGCGCCGACGCCGACGGCCAGGCCGAAGATCAGCAACGCCTGCATCAGCCGGTTCGTCCGTTTCTGCTCGACGAGGATCTGGCGCATCAGCTCCTCGCTCGCGGCGCGCGGCGCGTCGTGGCGCGCGGCCATCGCATGGTGGATCAGGCGCGGCAGCTGCGGCAGCGTCTTGCTCCACTGCGGCGCCTCGACCTTGAACCGCTCGTACCAGCCGCGCAGGCCGATCTGCTCGGTCATCCAGCGCTCGAGATACGGCTTCGCGGTCTTCCACAGATCGAGTTCGGGGTCGAGCGAGCGGCCGAGCCCTTCCACGTTCAGCATCGTCTTCTGCAGCAGCACGAGCTGCGGCTGGATCTCGACGTTGAAGCGGCGCGACGTCGAGAACAGGCGCATCAGCACCTGGCCGAGCGAAATGTCCTTCAGCGCGCGGTCGAAATACGGCTCGCACACCGCGCGAATCGCGCTTTCGAGCTCCTCGACGCGCGTCTCGGGCGGCACCCAGCCCGATTCGAGGTGCAGCGTCGCGACGCGGTGGTAGTCGCGCTTGAAGAACGCGAGGAAGTTCTGCGCGAGGTAGTTCTTGTCGAAATCGGACAGCGCGCCGACGATCCCGAAATCGAGCGCGATATAGCGGCCGAACGTGTTCGGATCGAGGCTCACCTGGATGTTGCCGGGGTGCATGTCCGCATGGAAGAAGCCGTCGCGGAACACCTGCGTGAAGAAGATCTCGACGCCTTCGCGCGCGAGCTTCTTGATGTCGACGCCCGCCGAGCGCAGCGTCTCGACCTGGCTGATCGGCACGCCGGTCATGCGCTCCATCACGAGCACCTGCGACGTCGAGAAATCCCAGAACATCTCCGGCACGAGCAGCAGGTCGAGGCCCGCGAAGTTGCGGCGCAGCTGGCTGCCGTTCGCGGCCTCGCGCATCAGGTCGAGCTCGTCGTGCAGGTACTTGTCGAATTCGGCGACGACCTCGCGCGGCTTCAGGCGTCGGCCGTCGGCCCACATGCGCTCGGTCCACGTCGCGATGTCGCGCATCAGCGCGAGGTCGGAATCGATCACCGGCAGCATGTTCGGGCGCAGCACCTTGACGGCGACCGCCTTGCCCGCATGCGCGCCCTGCTTCAGCTTCGCGAAATGCACCTGTGCGATCGACGCGCTCGCGATCGGCTCGCGCTCGAATTCGTCGAACAGTTCGTCGACCGGCGCGCCGAGCGATTTCTCGATGATCGCGATCGCGACGGCCGAATCGAACGGCGGCACCTGGTCCTGCAGCTTCGCGAGTTCGTTCGCGAAATCGACCGACAGCAGGTCGCGGCGCGTCGACAGCACCTGGCCGAACTTCACGAAGATCGGGCCGAGGCTTTCGAGCGCGTGACGCAGCCGTACGGCGGGCGGATCGGAATAGCGGCGGCCGATCGTCGTGATCCGCAGCAGCAGCTTCACGCGCCGGTCGTCGATCCGGGACAGCATCACTTCGTCGAGACCAAAGCGGATGACGGTGTAGACAATCTTGATGAAACGGAAAATGCGCATGCCCTGCGGCCCTCAGTGCGCGCCGCGCGGGCCGGAACCCGTGCGCGCGCCGATTTTTTGTTCGAGTCGCTCGACCCGCTTTTCGACCCGCGCGAGCGCATCGCGCGCGCGCGCCAGTTCCGCGTCGAAACCGCCGAGCGACGCGCGCCGGACGACTTGCGGGTTCTCGTCGAGCCAGTATTCGGCGACGGAATCGAGCACGTTGCGGCCGGTGCGGCGCACGCGCGCGCCGGCGTCGCGCACGAACGTCGCGATCCGGTACGCGGCCGCGTCGCCGACCAGCTTCGCGAGATCTTCCTCAGGTTCCCAGCGCAGATGCTCGGCCAGCTTCGCGATCTGCGTCGCGAATTCCGCGTCGCCCTCGATCTTCACGTGCTTCATCACGGCCGCCTGGCCGCCCTGCAGGAACGCGGCGACCGTGTCGCCGGCGAGCGCGATCGACACGTCGACCTGTTGCGCATCGTGCGCGTCGACGGCCGACAGATAACCGTCGGGCTGCACGAGCAGCGTGAGCGTGACGGGAGGCACGTCGATCCGGGCAGTCTTGCCCGCATAGGGAATCAGGCGGTCGCGCGCCCACGATTCGCGCGCGAGCAGGTGATTGACGGCAGCAGCAAAAGGCTTGGCGGCAAAGGTCATCGGGCTGGGAAAGAAAAAACCCGCGCAGGCCGGGCGCCCACGCGGGTTTCTATTGTAACGTCGGATCGGCGGCAGACCGTGCCCGACCGTACACCCGGGCGGCAAGCGGTCGCAGTGCGGCGGCCGTCGCCCGGATGCCCGGCGGCGCGGGCCGCCGGTCACGCTCAGTGCGTGTTGATCTGCTGGATACCCGCGAGCAGCCAGCCCTGACTGCCCGACTTCGACAGGTTCCACACCTCGTCGAACGGCGCGGCCGACGTATTCGCCGATTCGCGGATCAGGCCGTGGAAGCGTACGCTCGCCGACTGCTCGATGCCGCGATCCTCGATCGCGACCAGTTCGGCGTCGAGCTGCACGACGTCGGTCTGGTTCGCGTCGTTGCCGCGCGAATCGAGGTCGATCTTGATCTCGGCGAACATTTCGGGCGTCGTGAACTCGCGGATGTCGGCCAGGTTGCCCTGGTCCCACGCGGCCTGCAGGCGCACGAAGTACACCTTCGCGCTGCGCAGGAACGCTTCGGTATCGAAGCCGGCCGGCACCTGCAGCGGCGCAGCCACCATCGCGCCTGCCGCACCGGCCGCCGCCGCACCGCCGCCGAACACGCCCTGCGCTTCGTTCGCATAGCTGCTGCCGCTACCTGCATAGTTGCTGCCGGTGTTGCCCTGCTGGAACGACGGGCTTTGCGCGTAGCCGCCCGACGACGACGACGCGCCGCCGACCGAATACGCCGGCTCCTGCGGGCGACGGCGGTTCATGAACTTGCGGATCAGCCAGATGCCGACCATCGCGAGCAACGCGATCACGATGACGTTCGCCATCATGCTCGCGAACGCGCCGCCGAGGCCGAAGTGCGACAGCAGCGCCGCGATGCCGAGACCGGCCGCGAGGCCGGCGATCGGCCCAAGCCAGCGCGAGCGGTTGGGTTGCGCGGCCGGCGTGGGCGCGGCCGGGTTCGTACGCTGCGCCTGCGACGGCGCCGCTTGCTGCATCGGCTGCTGCGCGGGCGGCGTGGCCTGACGCTGCGTGACGGTGGAATTCTGGCGGCCGATGCTGCGCCCGCCGCCCATGCGCTTGGCCTCAGCGTCGAGCGATGCGAACGTGCCGGCCGTGAGCAGGCCGACCATCAGCAGGGTGCCGACCCGTCGAGCCCACGGCTTCGACGGCTTGCCACGGTTGAACAACGAACGCGATTCGAACATCAGTTTCTCCGGATGTAAGACAAATGTATGGGAAGAGCCCCTTAGTACTTGGCTCCCATGTGTAAAGCTACCACGCCACCTGACAAATTGTAATATTTGACGGCATCGAGGCCCGCTTGTTCCATCATCGTCTTCAGCGTGTCCTGATCGGGGTGCATCCGGATAGATTCAGCAAGATACCGATAACTTTCAGCATCTTTCGCGAACTTGTCGCCAAGCCACGGTAATACTTTGAAAGAATACAGATCGTACGCTTTTTTCAGCGGATCCCAGACTTTCGAGAATTCCAGCACCATCACGCGGCCGCCGGGCTTCGTCACGCGGCGCATCTCGGCGAGCGCGGCGTCCTTGTGCGTCATGTTGCGCAGCCCGAACGCGACCGTCACCACATCGAAGTAGTTGTCCGGAAAGGGAATTTTCTCGGCGTCGCACAACAGCGACGGCGTCACGATGCCCTTGTCGAGCAGCCGGTCGCGGCCGACGCGCAGCATCGATTCGTTGATGTCGGTATGCCAGACCTCGCCCGTCGGCCCGGCCGCCTTCGCGAACGACTTGGTCAGGTCGCCGGTGCCGGCCGCGATGTCGAGCACCTTGAAGCCGGGGCGCACGTTCGCCTGCGCGATCGTGAACGCCTTCCACGCGCGGTGCATGCCCGCCGACATCAGGTCGTTCATCAGATCGTAGTTGCTCGCGACCGAATGAAACACGCCCGCCACTTTCTTCGCTTTTTCGTTTTCCTCGACGCTTTCGAAGCCGAAGTGGGTTTTGCTCATCGCGTTGATCCTCAGTAAATGGCAAGACGGCGCCGAGCGGGCGCCGTCGATTTCAGTGGCAGTGGCCGTGCGGCGCGCCGGCCGCCTGCATCGGGGCGTCGCGCTCGACGCCCGCCGCCTTCAGTTTGTCGAAATAGTCGCGCCACAGCGCGTCCTGCTGCGTCGCCAGTTCGTACAGCAGATCCCACGAGTAGATGCCGGTCGAATGGCCGTCGGAGAACGTCGGCTGCAGCGCGTAGTTGCCGACGCCTTCGAGCGCGGTGATCGTCACTTCGCGCTTGCCGGTCTGCAACGTCTCCTGGCCGGGCCCGTGGCCGCGCACCTCGGCCGACGGCGAATACACGCGCATCAGCTCGAACGGAATCCGGTAACTCTCGCCGTTCGGATACTGCAATTCGAGCACGCGCGACACCGCGTGCACGACGACGCCGGACGGAATCGGCGTCGTGGAAGTCAAACCGCTCATGGCTGCCTCGAATCGGTCATGCGTTGAATTTCCTCGCGCACCGCATTGTGCAGCAGCGAGGCCTGCGCCGCGCGCGAGCGCAGCAGCGCCTCGGACACGCTGCGCTGGCGCGGCGCCCATACGGGCTGCGGGAAATGGGCGTCGTTGGAAAAACGCGGAATCACGTGCCAGTGCACGTGCGGCACCATGTTGCCGAGGCTCGCGAGATTCACCTTGTTCGGCTGCATCACGCGGCGCACGGCCCGCTCGACCGTGTAGACCACGCGCATCAAGTGTGCCCGCTCCGACTCGCCGAGATCGGAGAACTCGGCGACGTGCGCGCCCCAGATCACCCGGCAGAAGCCCGGGTAGTCGTGCTCGCCCGTCGCGAGCACGACGCGCAGCGCATCGTCCTGCCAGAGCACCTCGCCGCCGTCTTCACGGCAAAACACGCATTCCATCGTCGCTCCCATGTGGACGGGCGCCGGCGCATCAGCGCCGGCGCCCGCTCTCATCCGTCGCCCGGCCGGGCGGTCGTCATGCCCGCATTAGACCAGCACGCGCTCGATCCCGCCATGGTTGGCGCGTGCGACATAATCGGCCATCCAGTTCTCGCCGAGCACCTGGCGCGCGA